>NZ_JBBMFJ010000034.1:0-36527 GCF_040096075.1 Ventrimonas faecis | reverse complement strand
GAATTTTCAGGGTTTTAAACACTGTTCAATCTTTCATTTTCAAGGTTCATGTTGTTGCTGTTCTCAGCGGCAACGTTTAATATCTTATCACATTGTTTTCGCTTTGTCAACAACTTTTTTAATTTCTTTTTGGAAATCTTTTTGATTTCCTGCCCCGTTCTCACGGGGCGAGGATTATAATATCAAATGTCACAGCAAATGTCAACAGTATTTTCCAACTTTTTTCATTTTTTTATTTTAACATGGAAATCCAGAATATCGCGTCTACTCCACTCCAATAAACGGAGCTGCAGTCTCTTTTACGCCCTGCGGATTTTTCGCGTTCCATTCCGCAAAGCTTTCCCCGGCTTCTGCCACTGTTTTTCCGAGGGTTACCAAAAAGTCCGGAATCTGACTTTCCAAGATGGTGCCCAGTTCTTCTCCCATCTTTTCCTTTCCCTGTACATCGCATCCATTCAAGAACAGAAGAAACGCAGATTCTGCCTTTCCGTCCACTTTCTTCGCTGCCCCGCGAAATCCCATAGCACCAGTCTGATGGGTACCGCAGGAAGACGGGCATCCGGAAATATGGATCTTCGGCAGAGCGTCCTTCGGAAGATCTGCCTCCCGCACAGCTTTTACGCAGGCCTGAAGAAGCGCCTGGGAATCCCGTACGCCCACCTGACATACGGATGCGCCGATGCAGCTTACGGATGCCTCAAATTCTGTTTTCGCTGTATTGTTTTCTGTAATGGCCAGTACCTTTTTTGTCTCTTCCCCGGTCAGATTGATGATGTATGCAGTCTCATCCGGAGCCAGACGCATTTCCACGCCATCCATCTCCTGAAGCGCATCACTGAGCTTACACAGCACGGTAAGATTCGGCTGTCCTCCAACCGGATGCCAGATTACACTGTAAAGCCCCGGCTGTTTCTGTTCCAGAACCCGCTCTCCGGATACCGTAATGCCATCTCCTGCTTTCTCAATCGTCTGCAAAACCGGATGAATCTTTAAATCCTCACCGGAATCATACACCTCTTCCAGCTTTTCCAGAAATGCTTTCTTATAGTTTTCCGCGCCGCCAAGACTTTCCTGCATGTAACGGCTGCGGGCTTTTCCGCGGTTCTCGTAATTTCCGTAAGCACGGAAGGTCAGCCACATTGCCTTGATGTAATAGCAGATATCCTCCGGCTTTACTGCTTCCGCAACCAGAACGCCAAACCGCGGATTATTGCCCAGGCCGCCGGCACTGTATACATCAAAGCTGCCGTCCGGACGGGCCGCAAAACCAAGGTCACGGTAGGTAGCATGGGACAGGTTGCTCGGAGAACTGGAAAACGCCACTTTTAACTTACGCGGCATCTTTTCCGCACGGATAAATCCCATCAGGTATTCGCCTGCTGCCTTTGCCCATGGAAGCACATCAAAGTATTCGTCCTTCTCCACCCCGGAAAGCGGGCTGCAGGTAACATTGCGCGGAAAGTCTCCGCCGCCTCCCATGGTGATGATTCCTGCATCCATAGCCTGCTCCATGATGTCCGCAACAATGCTGCCATCCAGATCATGAAGCTGGATGGTCTGACAGGTAGTAAAATGTGCCTTTTTCACCTCATACTTCCGAATCGTATCCGCAATAAATTTCAGTTTTTCCTTTGACACGCAGCCGCCCGTCATGCGAAGGCGCAGCATGCTCGCTTTCCCGCCCTTCTGGGCATAGCTGCCGTATAATCCGGAAAATCCCTTGTAGGCGTCCTTGCTGAGTTCACCCGCATAAAAAGCTGCTGTTTTCTCCCGAAAAGCAGGAAGGTCCTGCTTCCAGTCCTGGTCATTTCTGATTTCCATATGTCTCTCCTCCCGATGTAAGTCATGTGCAGTCCGCAATTTCCTATGAAACAAAAAAGGGAGCCGGACGCACCAGATGCCCTTTATTTTATCACATTTCTTTTTTCAATGAAACAAATCCACGCACATTTTCTATCATCTTCCGGATTTTAACCGGATTCTTCCATCCCTCCGTCTCTACCCCGCTGCTGCAGTCGATGCCAAAGGGCAGAAAAGACGCAACGGCCTCCTGTACCGTATCCGGTCGCATTCCGCCCGCAAGGAACCAGGGCTTCCGGATAATCCCCGCCTGTGTAATCAGGCTGTGGTCGAAGGTATGCCCGGTTCCTCCGTTTCCAGCATCCAAAAGAAGGTAATCCGCATCGCTTGCATCCCAGCGCCTCAGTTCATGCCCCTGCTTCATGGAAACAGCGCGAATGACCGGAACATCCGGAAAACGATGCTTCATCCGGGTGATCTCTTCTTCCGTTTCCCGCCCGTGAAACTGGATTGCACGGATGGTTCCTGTTTCCACCAGTCCACAGACCAGCTCCTCCGGCGCGTTGACGAACACCCCTACCGGACAGATCTCTGGCAATAACGCCCGCACCAACGCTGCTGCCTGAGCCGGGGTCACCTGCCGTTTCCCAGGCGCAAGCACAAATCCGGCATAATCAGGCCGATACTGATTCACCATGGCAACATCCTCAGGCCTTTTCAACCCGCATATTTTAATTTTCGTCATGAATTCTCTCCCCTTTTCTGCACCTGGATACAATCTATTTCCTGTTTTTTACCTGTTCCTAATTTTGCTGCTCACTCCTGCTGCACACGATTCCCCCTGCCGAAGCCGATCCAGCGCTGCCTTTTTATCCGCGCTGCGCATCAGAGTCTCTCCGATCAGCACCGCGTCAGTTCCATTCTCATACAATACGCTCGTATCCTCCGGACCACGGATACCGCTCTCTGAAACAAACACGATTTCCGGCGGCACCAATTTCCGCAGACAGACCGAATTATTCACATCCACCTGGAAGGTGCGCAGGTCACGGTTATTCACACCAATGATGGACGCGCCTGCTGCCAGCGCACGCTCCACTTCCTCTGCGTCATGTGCCTCCACCAGCGCAGACAGGCCAAGTTCCCTGGCCTGTGCCATATACTCACGGATCGCCCCGTCATCCAGAATCGCGCAGATCAGAAGCACGGCAGACGCGCCAAGGGTTTTTGCCTGATCGATCATGTAGGGATCTACGGTAAAGTCTTTTCTCAGCACCGGAATGCTCACGCTCTGCGCAATCTCCTGCAGATACTGATTGCTTCCCAGAAACCGGTACGGCTCAGTCAGCACGGAGATGGCACTGGCACCGGCCTGTTCATATTCCCGCGCAATCTGCAGATATGGAAAATCCGGCACAATCAGTCCCTTGGAAGGAGATGCCTTTTTTACCTCACAAATAAAGGACAGGCCCGGTGCCCGAAGTGCTTCTTCAAAGGGAAACGTTCCCGTTACCGGCAAATATTCTGCCATGCGGCGCATCTCACCAGCCGGAATTTTCTTTTTTTCTTCCGCGACATGCGCTCTCGCCAATGCCGCAAGTTCTTCTAATATCATACGATTCTTCCCTCGCTTTTCACGCACATTTCTATTCCTGATTGGAAAGCTCTGCAAATTTGTCCAGCTGTGCCGCAGCTTTTCCACTGTCAATTATCTTCTTTGCCAGATCAATGCCTGCCTGGATAGAATCTGCCTTGCCTGCCATGTAAATGGCCGCGCCTGCGTTCATCAGCACGGCATCACGCTTCGGGCCAGGTTTTCCGGCCAGAATATCCCGGGTAATCTGCGCGTTTTCTGCCGGAGTTCCGCCCACCAGATCTTCTTTGCTGCAGCGGATGAGTCCAAACTGCTCCGGTGTGATTTCATAAGAAGCAAAGGTTCCGTCTTTTACCTCACAGACTTTTGTCGGCGCGCTTAAGGAAATCTCATCCAGTCCGTCCGTTCCATATACCACCAGGGCACGCTTCACGCCCAGGTTCGCCAGCACATGCGCCAGCGGCTCTACCAGACTCTCATCATACACGCCCATCAGCTCCATGTTGGCACCTGCCGGATTCGCCAGAGGTCCCAGAATATTGAAGATTGTTCGGATGCCAAGCTCTTTTCGCACCGGAGCTACATATTTCATCGCAAAATGGTAGTTCTGGGCAAACAGGAAACAGATGCCGATCTTCTCCAGCAGTTCCCGGCTCTTTTCCGGAGCGATGGTGATGTTGACGCCAAGGGCCTCCAGCACATCGGCAGCGCCACATTTGCTGGAGGCTGCGCGATTACCATGCTTGGCTACCGGAATCCCAGCCGCGGAGATGACCAGGGATGACGTAGTGGAAATATTAAAGGAATTGGCACCATCCCCGCCGGTTCCCACAATCTCCAGGACATCCATATCGTGCAGGAGGCGAACACAATGCGCGCGCATACCAGCTGCGGAAGCGGTGATTTCCTCCACCGTCTCGCCCTTCATGCTGAGCGCCGTCAGATAAGAGCTCATCTGAACTGCGCTGGCCTCTCCCTCCATGATCTCATTCATAACAACCTCTGCCTCTTTGTATGTCAGGTTCTCTTTTTTGAATACTTTACGGATTGCTTCTTTAATCATATGGACCGCCTTGCCTTTCTTTTTTATTGTCCGGATTTCTACCATTTCTTCTATATAATTAAGTATCAATTATTCCACAAATGCTTCTGCCATTCCCAGAAAGTTTTCTACGATGGCTTTTCCATCCGGTGTCAGAATGGATTCCGGATGAAACTGTACCGCCATAACCGGATCGGTCACATGTTCCACTGCCATGATCTCTCCATCTTCGGTTACCGCTGTTACCTTCAGTTCCTCCGGCATGGTTTCCCTGACCGCCGCCAGGGAATGATACCGTCCCACCGGAATCTGTTCCGGAAGTCCCGCAAACAACACGCTGTCCTTGCTGCAGTTGGCCCGGGATACTTTGCCATGCATGAGCTGCTTCGCATAGGAAACCTCTGCGCCGTAGGCCTTGCAGATAGCCTGATGTCCCAGGCAGACACCGAACACCGGGATTTTCTTTCCGAGTCGCTTTACCACATCGATGCAGATACCGGCGTCCTCCGGACGGCCCGGCCCCGGGGAAAGAATGACAGCCTCCGGCTTCATGGCCTCCAGTTCTTCTACGCTGATCCGGTCGTTGCGGATGACCTGGATATCCGGCCGGATACTTCCAATCATCTGGTATAAGTTATAGGAAAAGCTGTCGTAATTATCAATCAGCACAATCATGATTCCATTCCCTCCTCTGCTTTCTTCACTGCAAGGATCACGGCTCTGGCCTTATTCAGACATTCCTGATATTCGCTTTCCGGCACGCTGTCAGCCACAATGCCGGCTCCGGACCGGGCATAAACCTTCCCCTTCTTCGCGTAGGCAATGCGGATGGCAATGCAGACATCCAGGTTTCCAGAGAAATCCAGATAGCCGATGGCACCTCCGTAAATGCCGCGCCGTCCTCCCTCCAGTTCCTGGATGATCTCACAGGCACGGAATTTTGGAGTTCCGGAAAGTGTTCCCGCCGGGAGAATTGCGTCAACCGCGTCCACCGCGTCATATTCCGGACGAATCTGCCCTCCTACCGTAGAACCAATGTGCATCACATGGGAATATCGCTCCACCGCCATGTATTTTTCCACCTCCACGGTTCCAATCTGGCTGATTTTTCCGATGTCGTTGCGCCCAAGATCCACCAGCATATTGTGCTCGGCCTGCTCTTTTTCATCGGCCAGAAGTTCCCGCTCCAGCCGCTCATCTTCCTCCGGTGTCGCGCCTCTCGGTCTGGTACCGGCTAACGGATAAGTAAAGAGTTTTCCATCTTCCAGCTTTACCAGAGTCTCCGGGGAAGCTCCGGCAATCTCAATGTCATCGCTGGAAAAATAGAACATATACGGCGATGGATTGCTGGTTCTAAGGACCCGGTATGCATCTAAGAGGCTGCCCTCCATTTCCGCCTCCAGCTGATTGGAAAGTACAACCTGGAAGATATCTCCCTCCCGGATGTACTGTTTTCCTTTTTCCACCATCTCACAGTAG
Organism: Ventrimonas faecis; assembly: GCF_040096075.1. Lineage (NCBI taxonomy): Bacteria > Bacillati > Bacillota > Clostridia > Lachnospirales > Lachnospiraceae > Ventrimonas > Ventrimonas faecis. The sequence continues at coordinate 30,612 of NZ_JBBMFJ010000034.1, read as the reverse complement.
GCTTCCTCGGAAAAAACTGGTTTGAAATCTCCTTTAAGCTTTAACGGCTGCTCCGATGCCGGTTTTCCGGTGCGGATCAGGTTTACCAGCTTATCCAGTTCCATCTGGGCTTTGTAATATTCCTGCTCCGGCGCGTCGGTCTTCATGTTGACGATGAGAATGATCTTCTGGCGGAAGTTATCGAAAGCGATCACCTTGTCAAACAGCATCAGGTCTACGTCCTGGAAGGAATCCTCATCTCCCTTTTCCAGTTTCAGGGTCGGCTCCGCGTATTTGATGTAATCGTAAGCGAAATATCCCACCAGGCCGCCGGTGAAGGTTGGCAGGCCCGGAAGCTTCGGACTTCTGTTCTCCAGCAGGATCTTGCGGATAGCGTCGCCCGGATGCTCCACCTGCTGCTCTACCGTAGTGGCTCCCTTGATGCGAAGCAGCCCGTCCCGGCAGGTCAGTTCCAGCACCGGGTCAAAGCCGAGAAAGGTGTAGCGTCCCCAGCGCTTGGACTCCTCCACGCTCTCCAGCATATAGCAGTGGGTGCTCACCTGTTTTAATACCCGCAGCACTTCCATGGGAGTGCGGATATCAGAGTAGATTTCCCGGGTTAACGGGATGCGTCCATAGGTTTTGTCCTCTGTCAGCTTTTTAACCTCTTCCAGCGTCATCATATTGCGGTCCTCCTTTTCTCTGTCTGCCCGAAAAGAGGATTTTAAGGAATAAAAAATCCCGTCCCCGGCAGACTTCACAAAAACTGAAATCTGTCAAGGACGGGATGGGATATCTGATTTACCTGTCACCCGCGGTGCCACCTTGCTTCACGAAATCTTCCGCTATGATACGGATGTCCCGTGCTCTTTTCGGAATACCAACATATTCCCGGCAACTGACGTATGCCCGCACGTCGCAGAATACTGGGCCTTGCGGCTTTTGACTGCGCCCTCAGCGGTCCATTTAACAAGCTGCGTTCTGACGGTTCTCAGCTACCCGTCTCTCTGTAAGTGCACGATTTGTTTTTATCTCCGCTTCAACGGTTTCAAGCAATGTTTTATTGAAATTTTCTTTATTCTACTTCCATGATGCCCTATTGTCAATCATTTTCCGCTTAATTTTCTTAAGTATTTTATTCCGTATACTCTGCTGCTTCGGGTTCTTCCGGTGCCAGAGCCAGGGTGAACCAGAACTCTACGCCATCCTCGTGATTCGCCACGCCATACTGCTGGTGATGGGCTTCCATGATGGCTTTGACAATGGAAAGTCCGATACCGCTGCCGCCATAAGCGCGGGTGCGGGCCTTGTCTACCTTGTAGAACTTCGTCCAAAGATTCGGCAGATCTTCCTCCGGGATCGGAGTTCCGTTGTTGTATACATGGATCTTTGCCACACCGTCGAGAGTCTCGCTCCAGATGCGGATATTGTGCTCTCCGCCAAGATGGTTCATGGCATTGGTCAGATAGTTGGTCACAACCTCCTCAATCTTAAACTCATCGCCCATGACCATCAAAGTTTCCGGCATATCCACACTTACTTTCGCCTCATTCTGCTGAATGAGAATGCTGGAGGAATTGATCAGATCATGAACCAGTTCTGATATGTCAAATGCCTCAATGCTCGGCGTGTCGTTTCCAAACTCCAGGGCCGTCAGGGTCAGGAGCTGGCGCACCATCTTGTTCATCTTGTTTGCCTCGTCCATGATGACCTCACAGTAATAATTGCGGCTCTCCTCATCCTCGCACATGCCGTCGCAGAGACCCTCCGCGTAGCCCTGGATCAGGGCAATCGGCGTCTTTAACTCATGAGAAACATTGGCAATGAACTCTTTTCGCATCTCATCAATCTGAATTTTCTCATCGATATCATGCTGGAGCTGTTTGTTGGCATCCTGCAGCGCTCCGATGGCATCCTTCAAGCTGTGGGACAGAGAGTTCATGCTGCGTCCGAGAACACCGACCTCATCCTCCGCGTCATCCTCATAGGAAACATCAAAATTCAGTCTGGACATTTCTTCGGAAAGGGCAGACAGTTTCATAATTGGTTTGGTAATGCGGTTGGTGACAAAACACATCAGAATACTGCCAAAGACCAGCACGATCAGGCCCACCCAGGTGGTAAAACGGTTGGACAGTACCACGCTCTCCTGAATGCTGGCCAGCGGCATGGACATGATGAACATAGTCCGGTTATCTGAAAAATATCCCCAGCTCTCCATATAAGTACTGCTGGAACGGAAATCCCGGTTTTTCTCCACTACATAATTGTCATGCTGCTTTAAGATTTCCATGTGCTTGTGTCCTTTTCCCAGCACATAGCGCTGCAGCTTCTGGGTCTGAAAATCGCTGTCGCGCCCGGAGCTGACCAGAGCTTTTCCGGTATCACTGTCAATGAGGGTAATGGCAATGTTATTCTGCTCACTGTAGGCGCGAATGGTGCCAAGCAGGGTTCCCTGTTCCTCCGGAAGATCGGCCGGAATGTCCTCCGGCACGGCTTCATCAGCCTGATTCGAGGGTTCTGTCTCCGCCGCATCCGGCATTTCTTCCGCGCCGCCAGAATCGGTATCCCCCTTTGCCGTCTGCTTCCAGATATCCCATTCCTGCTCCAGTTCTTCCCGCAGGACATCCCCGATACTTTCGTTTTCCCCGACCTTTTCCTGAATGGCATTGTCAATATCTGTGTAGGCCTGTTCCATCACCTTTGACTTCTGGTCCACATAATAGCCCTCCAGCCACCAGGTATTCACACTCCAGATGGCTAAAAGCATGGCTGCCGTGAGACCGATGAAGATCAGCATGATTCGGTGACGGATAGAATGAAACTGAAAAATTTTTTTATGCTTCATCAGTCTACCTCAAACTTATAGCCCATGCCCCAGATGGTCTTGATATAATTGCCCTTCTCCCCCATCTTGCTGCGCAGCTTCTTTACATGAGTGTCAATGGTGCGGGCATCACCAAAGTAATCGTAATTCCAGACATTGTTGAGGATCTTCTCTCTGGAAAGAGCAATGCCCTGGTTTTCTACGAAGTAGGTCAGCAGTTCAAACTCCTTGTAGCTTAAATCGATCGGTTTTCCGTCAATCTCGACCTGGTGCGCTGCCTTGTCGATGCGGATACCTCCCACCTCCGTGGTCTCACTGACTGCTACGTTGGAACGGCGCAGAATAGCCTCGACCCGGGCCACCAGAATCTTCGGGCTGAAGGGTTTGGAAATATACTCATCTACGCCAAGCTTAAAGCCCTGGAGCTCGTCCCGCTCTTCCCCGCGGGCCGTCAGCATGATGACCGGAATCTGGGAGTACTGGCGCACCGTCTTTAAGACTTCCCAGCCATCCATCTTCGGCATCATCACATCCAGAATGATGAGGGAAATATCTTTCTGCTTAAAGAAAATGTCCACGGCCTGCTCACCGTCTTCCGCCTCGATCACAGTAAATCCCTTGATGGTCAGGAAATCCTTTACCAGCTTGCGCATTCTGGCTTCATCATCCACTACTAATATCTTTAACGATTCCATGGTATGTATCGTCTCCTTTCTGGTTCTCGTTATGTTTTCTTTATTCTTTTCCCCATTTTAACAGAGATTTTTCGGGTTTTCCACATTTTCACAGAGATTTCACACATACGGATGCCCGGAAACCATGGAGCGGAAACTGCTGCTCTTGTGTTCTGTCAGAGACTGACGCGCAAGGACGGAAAAAGGCCGGCACACCGCATCATGCAGCACACCAGCCTTTCTCATTTTTTAATTTTTTATTTTCCCATTACGAAGCCAGATGCGCGGTTCTGGCAATGATGGCATCCTGCACAGACTTGTCAAGCTCTGTGAAATACGCCATGTATCCAGCCACCCGCACCAGAATATTCCGGTAATTTTCCGGATTTTTCTGAGCTGCGCGCAGAGTTTTGTCATCCACCACATTGATCTGGATGTGCTGTCCGTCATGCTGGACATATTCCCGGATCACGCTCTCAATAATCTCCAGTCCCTTTTCCCCCGCCACACCGCTGGGATCAAAGCGCAGGTTCATCAGGGTTCCGTCAAATAACTTTGTCTGGCACATATTCCGTCCCATGGAGTTAACAGTCGCTGTCGGACCTTCCACATCGCGCCCCATCATCGGGCCCGCATTGTCGCTGAGCGGAGTGTGGGCCAGGCGTCCGTCTGCCGTCGCGCCTACCTTGTATCCCATGGTCACACTGACAGTCTGGGCCTGGTTGCAGAAACAGTACCGGCCGTGACGCGGATCATGCATGGTCTGTACATAGTCTGCTGCATAGCCGATGATCTCCCGACAGATGGAATCAACTTCTTCGATGTCATTTCCGAATTTCGGGACCTTATTCAAAAGCTCCAACCGCAGACGCTCATAACCTTCAAAATTGGCATCCAGAGCCTTTACCAGTTCATCCATGCTGAGCTTTTTCTGGTCATAGACCATCTGTTTTACTGCCATCATCGCATCGGCCAGAGATGCCGGACCGGTACAGAAAATGCCGGAATAGGTATGGTTTGCCCCACCTTCCTGAACGGCTTTCCCTTTTTCAATACAGCCCTCTAACAGCATAGACGAGTACACACATGGTATCCGGGTACAGTGATACGCCACAATCTGGTTAAAGCCCTTGTGAATAATATCGTACCAATGGCGGATCTCCATTTTGACGGCATCCATCACATCATCGAAGGTTTTCAGCGCTTGGATATCCACTGCCGGTCCCAATGGTTTTCCGGTCATCGGGTCAATTCCGCCATGCAATACCAGTTCCAGGCATTTCGGAAGGTTCACATAGCCGCCGTAAGGGCTTCCGTCGGTGCCGCCCATGCCCGGATGCGGCTCCACACAGCCCAGAATGATCCACTCTCTGGCTTCTTCCAGGGTTCCGCCCTTCGCCTGGACGATCTTTAAGGAACTCTGGTCTCCGAAGAATGCCGGGTTTGCCTGACCATCCTGGATCATTTCGCAGCCCTTTCTCCAGATATCCTTTGGGGTTCCATCGTGCACACGGAGTGCCACGGCAGGCTGGGAAAGCTTCAGGCAGGAAGACACGTCCAGTGTCATCCGGGTAACCTCATTGGTGATATCCTTTCCATAGCGGTCCACTCCGCCAAGCATCAGGATCTGCCACAGCGGATATCCGGCAAAATCACGGCTGTAATCGTCCGGACGCAGCATGATCAGCTCCATGGATTTTAAGAACATGCAGGAAATCAGCTCCTCCGCAAATTCCCGGGTGATACTTCCTGCTGCGGCATCTTTTTCATAGAGTAGTCCCATATACTCATCAAACCGGCCAAAACCGTTGGCAGAAGCATTGGTCTCAATGTAAAGTCCATGATAAAGGAACCACATAAACTGCAGACCCTCATAGAAGGTTTCCGGCGGATTTTCCGGAACTTTCCCGCAGATTCTGGAAATTTCCTGCAGTTCCTGTTTTCTCTGTGGATTTGTTTCCTCCTGTGCCATCTGCCCTGCCAGCTCTGCATAACGGTTTGCGTAGCGGATCATGCCTTCCGCGCTGATGATACAGGCATTCCAGAAGTCCAGCTTCGGCTGTACATCGATATCTACGCCTGCTTCCACTTGCTCTGCAATCTTCTGGCGGCACAGTTCGATATATCCCTTTAGACCCCGCTGAAACACCAGGGCATAATCCGGCACGGTTTTTCCGCTGGCGATGGCCCGGCCGCCAATGGAAAGGATTCCGGACTTTCTCGCTTCCTGGACCTCCGGTGTCAGAAAGGCTTCCGAAGCTTCCTCGGTACTCTTTCCCATCCACCATTTCATGGTTTCATAGATTACGTCCCGGTCCTCCGGCGCTACATCTAACGGGTCATTGGGTCTGACCGGAAGGCGGTCCAGTCCCAGAACGCCCTCTTCATTTTTCTTTAACAGCCACTGCCCGGTGTATTCCGGAAAAATGGAAGCACTGCGGATCTTCTCATTTGCGCAGCCCACTAAAAGTTCTCCATCCCGGATCACCACCTTCATGTGATCCAGTACATAGGCGAACACCCTGGCCCGAAACACCGGTGCTGCCTCCCCCGCAAATTCTTTGTATGCCTCTGTCACCAGCAGCAGGCGCTCCGGTGAAAGACTCGGTCTTGCCGTTAATACCCGTTCCCGCATGCTGCGAATCCGTTCTGTCATCATGGCTCTCTTCTCTCCTTTTTCAATGGTTCAGGCAATCTCTTCTCCCAGTATTTCCACATGCATGCCCGCATCCTGAAAGCAGGCCTTAATCTCCTGCAGCCGCTCATGGGATGGTGCCGTAAACACATGAGACATCCGTCCGATTCCTTTACATTTGCTGATTCCCAGTTCATGATATGCCAGAAGCGTCACTTCCGGCAGACCGGTCTCCCGGTAAAACGCTGCCGTTGCTTCTATGACCTCCGGTGTATCGTTTACGTCATGGACCAGCGGCATTCTCATGATCACTTTCTTTCTGATTTCCGGATCGGATGCCAGCTTTCTTAAATTATCCAGGATTATCCGGTTGTCCACTCCGGTATAGGCTTTATGTATCTCCGGCAGAATCCCCTTCATATCATATAAGATATACGAGGCTTTTCCTGCCATCCGGTACAGCGTTTCCCCATTGCCGCAGCCGCTGGTATCCAGAGCCACGCCAATGCCCGCTTCCACTGCGGCATCTAACAGTGCTTCCGCAAATCTGCTCTGAGAGAGAAGTTCCCCGCCACTGATGGTCATGCCGCCTCCGCTCTTCTCATAAAATCCGGAATCCCGCTTCACGGTATCTATAACTTCCTGTACCGTTTTCCACCGTGCCGCCGGGTTCATGGCCTCCGCCGCGCAGGCTTCCACACAGTCCAGGCAGTCATTGCAGAGGCTCCGGTCCACATAGAACCCTTCCTCCCCCAGTTTGATCGCGCCCTGGCGGCAGAAATCCCGGCAGTAGCCGCAGCCAATGCACTTGGTCACGCTGCGCATCAGCTGCTGCTTTGGGGAGATCAGTTCCGGATTGTGGCACCACTGGCAGTCCAGCGGACATCCCTTTAAAAACACGGTTGTCCGGATTCCCGGTCCATCCGAAGTTGAAAAACGCTGGATTCCTCCAACCAGTCCTTTTAACACTTCATCCATATCCATCATCCATTCTTTTCGTTGTCTGCATGTATCTGTCCGTCAGGCCAGATGCGCGGTTCTTGCAATGATCACATCCTGGACGCTCTTATCCAGCTCAGTGAAGTATGCCATATATCCAGCTACGCGCACTACGATATCCCGGTAATTTTCCGGATCCTTCTGGGCTGCCCGCAGCGTCTTGTCATCCACCACATTGATCTGGATATGAAGGCCATTATTTGCCACATACTCTTTGATCAGGCTCTCAATGATCTCCAGACCCTTTTCCCCGGCTACACCGCTGGGGTCAAACCGCAGGTTAACCAGAGTTCCGTCATAAACCTGATCCTGGTGCATATTTCTGCTGATGGAGTTGATGGCTGCCGTCGGGCCTTCGCTGTCGCGTCCCATGGCCGGTCCCGCGTTATCACTCAATGCTGTATAGGCAAATCTTCCGTCCGCGGTAGCTCCCACCTTGTAACCCATGGTCAGATTCACGGTCTGGGCCTGGTTGCAGAAGCAATATTTTCCGCCTCTCGCGTCCGTAAATTTCTGGACATATTCCGCAATGTGGGAAACAATCTCATCGCAGATGCCATCCACCACTTCGTTGTCATTGCCATATTTCGGTGCCTTATTTAACAGTTCCAGACGCAGGCGCTCATAGCCTTCAAAGTTTACATCCAGGGCATGGATCAGCTCTTCCATGGTCAGCTTTTTCTCATCATAGACAAACTTCTTCACTGCCATCAGGGCATCGGCCAGAGAAGCCGGACCGGTCGTAAAGATTCCGGTATAGGTGTGCTCGGCACCGCCATGCTGAACCGGCATACCTTTTTCAATACAGCCCTTGATCATCATGGAAGAATAGATGCAGGGCAGGCGGGTGCTGTGGAAGGAAATAACGGTATTGAAACCTCTGCGGATCATGTCATACCAGTAATCAATCTGCTTCTTTGTCGCCTCCATCACATCCTCAAAGGTCTTGAATGTGGACGGGTCTCTGGTCTTCGGGCCCATCTGCTTTCCAGTCAGCGGGTCCACGCCATTGTGCATGACAAGCTCCAGGCATTTCGGCAGATTTAAGTAACCGGCTGACGGATTTCCGTCGGTTCCGCCGCCGCCCTGGTGCGGTTCTACGCAGCCCAGGATGACCCAGTCTCTCGCATCCTCCAGGGAACCGCCCTTGTTGATAACGGTCTGAATTGCGCAGGGATCGCCGAAAAACGCAGGGTTTGCCTGGCCATCCTGAATCATCTCGCAGGCCTTTCTCCAGATATGCTTTGGAGTGCCGTCATGTACACGGAGTGCCACGGCCGGCTGTGCCAGCTTGATCCGGCTGGCTGCTTCCAGGGCCAGATAGGTGATCTCATTGGTCACATCCTTTCCCTGACGGTCCACACCGCCAAGCATCAGCACTTGCCACAGTGGGAAACCAGCAAAATCACGGCTGTAATCATCCGGGCGCACCTGGACGATCTCGGTTGCCTTGATGAACAGGCACTCAATCAGCTCCACGGCCTCTTCCTTCGTGATGAGTCCTTCCTGATAGTCTTTTTCAAAATACGGTCCCATAATCACATCAAACCGTCCAAATCCGCAGGCGGAACAGTTGTTATCCACATACAGCAGATAGTAAATGAACCACTCAAACTGCATGGCCTCGCGGAATGTTCTTGCCGGGTGCTCCGGCACACGGCGGCAGATTTCCGCAATCTGCAAAAGTTCTTTCTTCCGTGTCTCATCGGCTTCCTCTGCGGCCAGGCGCTCCGCCTCATCTGCGTAGCGGCCCGCAAAACGGATCACGGCCTCGCAGGCCACGATGCTTGCCATCCAGAAATCAATCTGAGGCTGTACCTTCACGGTACGCTCCTTCGTCTCAGCAATCTTGTCTTTGCACATCTGGATATAGACCTTTAAACCACGCTGGAACATCAGCGCATAGTCCGGAACCGTTTTTCCACTGGGGAGAGAACGGCAGCCTACAGCGATAATTCCGGCTTTTCTGGCTTCCTGGATATCCTCCGGCATGTTTTCTTCTACATACTCTTCCAGACTTCTGCCTTCCCACCATGCCAGGGTATCCAGAATTTCCTGACGCTCCTCCGGCATCACATCCATCGGATCTGTGGAACGCTCCGGAAGATGATCCAGATTGAGCACTCCGTCCGCGTTTTTCTTGGTCAGCCACTGTCCGGTATATTCCGGGAAAATGGATGCGCTTCTGACGCGCTTGTTGGTGCTTCCCACTAACAGTTCTCCATCCCGGATCACCACAGTCATATGATCCAGCACATAGGCAAACACATGGGCGCGAAACAGCGGAATTGCCTCCCCTGCATACTTTTTATAAGCCTCCGTGGCCAGAAGCAAACGCTCCGAGGAGACGCTAGGTCTGGTATCCAGAAGTCTCCGCTTCATCATATTAACCCGGAAATTCAATAAATCTGCCATTGTTCATCCCTCCATATTGGTCTCTCTGATTCTGTCTGGTTCCTGCTGCCTGTTTTCAGGCCTCGTTTTCATCAAACCGGAAGGTACGGTTTACCTGCCAGCCGCCATCCACAAAGATGGTCTGCCCTGTCATATAACGTCCTGCCTCACTGGCCATGTAAAGCGCAATGCCCAGATAATCCTCCGGCACAGCCACCCGTCCCATGGGCACCTGATCCACGCAGTGATCCCAATAGTCTTTGGAGCGGCAGGCCATCATAGGGGTATCAATCCACACCGGCGCAATACCATTGACGGTTACGCCTTTTTTGGCATAAGCGACAGAAAACCATTTCGTGATCTGCTTTAACGCTGCCTTGGTCACGCCGTAGGAAAAACCGTCCGGCGTATTCACGGTATAACAGCTCATGGTGTTAATGTTGATGATGCGGCCCTTCCCGGCCTTCGCCATGACATTTCCCACGATCCGGTTCACATTCAGGCTGCCGATCATGTTCACATCAATATGCTTCCGGAACAGATCCTCATTGTCTTCTAAGGTATTGTGCCGCACACACATCGCTGCCGTGTGAATGCAGATATCGATCTTTCCATAAGTATCCAGGATGATCTGTACCGCTTTTTTTACCTGTTCCTTCTTTTCAATCTGCATTTCCAGGGCCATGCACGGGCAGCCGGCCTCTTTTAAGCGGCTGCAGACCGCCTCTGCCTTTGCTAACGTCTTGCTTGCCAGCACAATGATGGCTCCGTTTTTCGCAAATCCATAGGCATACATCTCTGCCAGGCCACCGGCCCCGGTGATGAGGATCACCTGGTCCTTCACACTGAACAGCTGTTCAATTTTTCCATAATCATCTTTCAGTTCCATACTTTCCTCCTGCACTCTTCGCTATCATTTAACGTCAGATACGGCTGCAGATTTTCTGAAACCTGCAGCCGTGTCAATATGTTCTTTATGCTTCTTCTGCAAAATCGGAAGCTGCTTCTCTGGAAGTGGAAGCGCCCAGGATCAGGCTTCCTGCGATTGCAACAACGGCACACAGGATTACGCCTGCCAGAACACCATCTACCGGGAAGTGAATTGCTGCATCGGTGGCTGCCTTTAATCCAAGCTTGTTCCACAGAAGTGTGGTTGCGCATCCAAGAATCATGGCAGTATTGATTGCCTTACTGTTTGCGCCCTTCCAGAACACGCCGCACAGAAGCGGGATAAAGATTGCTGCGCCGTAAGCTGCGGCACCGGTCTGGAACAGATGGAAGATACCGCCTCCGCCTAATGCAAATCCGATACCAAGAACCGCAACGGTAAAGGTAGTAGCTCTTGAAATCATCAGGACCTGTTTGTCTGACAGCTTCGGGCAAAGCGGCTTTACAACATCACAGGAAAAGGTTGTTCCTGCCATGATCAGGAAGCTGTCTGCGGTGGACATAACGCATGCCAGAATCGCGGAAATGAAAAGGCCCTTGATCACCGGCGGGAAATAACCGCCAATCAGTGCGCATACAAACTGTTCATGGTCTGCCAGATCCGGCATTACAAACGGAATTGCGCATGCGGTAAGTACGGTAGCCCAGTTTGCAATCCATCCAATACCATTGGAAATAACAGATCCGACAAACGCGGTTTTTTCATCTTTGGATGCCAGAATACGCTGTGTGTAAGAGGCGTGCGCACCTGCCGCAATGAAATAGGATAACGCAAGGGCAATCAGATCCGGCACGTTCACAGCACTCCAGTCCCAGCTGGTGTTTGCAAATACATGGGCAACACCACCTGCATGGGAAAAGGCAAACACAGGAACAATTCCAATCAGGCAGACAATCAACAGAACACACTGTACAACATCCGTAACTGCTACTGCGTAAAATCCGCCGGTAATTGTATAAAGAAGAATGACAACACCACCAATGATAATGCCGGTTTTTTTGTCAGTCAGACCAAACAGGGCAAACATGGCACCGATGGATGCGCACTGTGCGGCAACGGACGCAACCTGCTGAATAACGGTTACAGCGGAAGCAATAATGCCTGCTTCACGGCCAAATTTCTTACTTAAAAAATCCGGGAGGGTGATCGCGCCTGATCTTCTGAGCGGAATCGCCATAACAATCAGAACACCCCAGCCTACAAACCAGAGTCCTAATGTGATCAGTCCTGTGATCACACCACTTTTCTGTACCAGTCCCATATTGCCGAACGCTGCAGAAGCACCGACACAGGTTGCTACCGATGTACCTACCATAACAGGAATCGTTAAACTTCTTCCGGCTAACGCGTAGTCATCATTGGAAGTGACTTTCTTGGAAAAGATTGCGCCAATCGCTACCATACCAAGCAAATAAAGGATAATCACACCGTAGTCTAATACACTTAGATTAAAACTCATATTCCATTCCTCCTATTCTGCTGTCAATTACATTCTGCCTTGCTGCTATCCAGCGGTTACAGGTTATGGAATATAGAGATTATAGAAAAGCGGCCTTCAGGCTTTTACACCCGAAGACCGCTTCGTCTTTTCCATAATATAACGCTGGCTCAATCAGCAGTATTTGTAATCTTCTGGTACAAAAGCTTCCGGAATCGCTTTTATTGTCCACGATTTTAGCAAGGGTTCCTGGCCTTGTCAAGAGTCGTAATTTTGCAAATTCTCCTGGTAGAGCTATTTTTATTTATAAATATAAATTTATTTTTTTATTTGTAAATTTCAGATCATGGCCGTGGTCACATACAGAACCGTATCTCCTTCTCCGATTCGCTGAAACCGGTGCGGAGTCCGTGCACGCACATAAATGGCATCCCCTTCTTCCATCCAGTACTCTTCAGAGTCATTTAAAACGATCCGCAGCTGTCCTTTTGCCACCACAAAATATTCATCGTGTTCATGTCCCAGAGACACATCCTCCGTGTCATCACCATCATACAAAGTGAGACAGCTGCCCCGCATCAGAACCCCCGGCGGGGTCAGAAGTTCATTTTTAACCCGGTAATTATTCCGGTATACATTTTTGCGCTCTGCCTTTCGGATCAGGGGATGATAATCCACCGTTTCTGAAACCAGCTGAGGCAGATCATACTGCAGTGCACGGCAGATCCGTTCCAGGTTTTCCAGTGTCGGACTGGTGCGGCCATTTTCCACGTTGCTTAAGTATGCGGGAGACAGATCTGTCCGCTCCCCCAGTTCCTTTAACGTCAGATTATTTTTCAAACGAATCGAATGCATGCGTTCTCCAATCATAAGAAGTTCCTCCTCTCTCTCTTTCGCCGTTTTCCAAGGTTCTGCTTTCATTATAATCGCTTTTTTCATTTCTTCAATATTTACGATTGTAAATTTAATTTTAAAATTATAAAAATTCTCAATTACGGCAGAATTGGCACTCTTGACTTTTCTGATTTTTGTACTAATCTATTACTAATTTCAAAAAAATCTCAGACATCAGTCAGGAGGACTCCGTATGGAAACTGCCCTTGTAAGCAACATACAAAAATTCTCGCTGGATGATGGCCCGGGTATTCGGACAACGGTGTTCTTCAAAGGATGTAATCTTTCCTGCGCCTGGTGTCATAATCCCGAGTGTATTTCCCGATTTCCCACGTTACAATTTATCGCAGATGCATGCACCGGCTGCCGGCACTGCCAGTCATTGTGTCCACAGGGTGTTCACCTTTTTAAAGGAAAAGAGCACCTTCTGCAGCGCCAGTTATGTGAGGCCTGCGGCGCATGCTGTCAGGGCTGTCTCTCCGACGCGCTTGTATTAAATGGAAAGCATTACACCAGGAAACAGCTTCTTTCCATTATTATGCAGGATCAGGACTACTATCAGGACACCGGCGGCGGAGTCACCGTTTCCGGCGGCGAACCCATGCTGCAGGCAGACTTTATTGCCGGGCTTTTAGCTTCCTGTAAAAAGGAAGGCATCTCCACCGCAGTAGATACTGCAGGGAATGTTCCTTTTTCTGAATACGAAAAGGTACTTCCATGGACAGATTTCTTTCTTTATGATATCAAAGCGTTTTCCCGGGATATCCACAGAAAATACACGGGATGTGACAACAGCCGGATTCAGGCAAACCTCCGGCAGTTAAAGGAGCATGGTGCCACGGTCTACGTGCGTATCCCCGTAATCCCCGGTGTCAACGATTCTATGGAGGAGCAGACACACATTGCTGATTTTTTAAAACAGGTACAGCCGGATAAGATTGAGCTTCTTCCTTACCATTCCTATGGAACCGGAAAATACAGCTCTTTCGGCTTGCCGTACCGGCTCACCGGACTGCAGCCGCCGCCACAGGAAACCATGGAGAACATCTTAACGCTGTTCCTGGCCTGGAAGCTTCCGGCTGTCATTTCCTAATATACTATCAACAATCAGAACAGGAGGAATTATCATGTCTGTAAAAGAAGTTTCTATTTCCCCACGCATTCAGGTGATCATGGATCACCACGCTGAACATCTGGACCGGAGCGAGATTCCGGTCAGAGACGACTGCTATGAAGAATCATTCCGGGAACACCAGGGCGAACCGGCCTGCATCCGCTTTGCCTACGGTCTGGACCACTTCATGCAGAAAAAAAAGATTCTGTTAAACGAGTACGACCTGTTAGCCGGTTTTGCCTACCGCTACTCCTACAACACGACGATGCCCATTGATTTTCCGCGGGATTACGATCCGCGCTTTCGCCCGGCCCGCTTCCTTTCCTCACAGAAGGAGGCGGAAATGTGCGCAGATTTTTATCACTGGAAACCGGATAATGCCGGATGGGATGATTTTGATTTCTGGGACAGATGCTTAAAGGGCGGTGTGTTCAAGCACTGGGAATCCGGCCATATCATCCCTGGTTACCACCGGGTCATTGAAAAAGGATTTGGCGGGATCCGTAAAGAATGTGAAGAGGCATTAAAAACAGCAAAAGGTGATTCCAGAGACTTTATCCGTTCCATTCAGATCTGTACAGAGGCCTGCACCCGCTACATGCTCCGCTACCGGGATCTGGCCTGGAAACGCAGTCTGGAAACCTCCAATCCGGTATACAAAAGTCAGATGGAAAAGATTGCCCTGGCCTGCGATCACATTTCCACAGAACCTGCCTCTGACTTTTTCGAGGCCATTCAGCTGCTCTGGCTGACCCACGAAGTCATGTACAACGAAAGTGTTCCGACTTCTACTTCCCTTGGACGCGTTGACCAGTATCTCTACCCATACTACGAAAAAGATGTGAAAGAAGGAAAACTGACTTACGAGGAAGCTTCCGACCTGATGGACGCACTCTGGGTTAAGTTCTCCACCACCATTCACGCTTACCAGAATATTACCCTGGGCGGTACCGATATGGACGGAAATTACCAGTGCAATGACCTGACCTTCATTGCCCTTCAGTCCACCCGCCGGATCCGCAGCGACCAGCCGCTGATCTCCCTGCGCTACAGTTCCAATATGCCGGAAGCACTGTGGGAGGAATCCGTGGCCCTGTTAAAGCTCGGTCTTGGCTTTCCTGCATTCTTTAACGATGCGGGCAATATCAAAGCCCGCATCCGCGCCGGCCTGACGCCGGAAGACGCCTGTGATTACGGCATCATCGGCTGCGTGGAACCGGCTTCCCCGGGCGCGGAATATTCCAAGACTGAGGTGCTTCGCATCAACTGGGCCAAGATTCTGGAACTCATGCTCCATGGAAAGAACACTTATGGTTCTTCCACGGTGCTGGCTCCCTTTATCAGTCACAAGCTAGAGGAATTCACTGACTTTTCCTCCTTCTATCAGTGGTTTAAAGAAGAGCTGGCCGCTTTCTCCGTGCGGGCCATGAACATTGTCAATACTATGGACCGGCCGTGGCCTTACTACTATCCGACTCCTGCCCTCTCCATGACCATGGCAGACTGCATTGAGCACGGCATGGATGTAACCGGAGGCGGAACCACCTACAACAACAGCGGAATCAACACCGCCGGAATGGCCAACGTAGTAGATTCCCTGGCAGCAATCCGGCAGGTGGTATTTGAGGAGCATAAGCTTACGCTCCCGGAACTTGCCGATATCCTGCTCCACAATTTCGAAGGACAGGAAGAGCTGCAGCATTACTTAAAAACCCGCTGCCCGAAATTTGGCAACGATGACGATGAAGCAGACTGCATCATGAAAGACCTGACCAGCTTTTATGCTCAGGTTACAGAAAGCTTCCGGAATCCGCGCGGCGGAAGATGGCAGCTGGGTCTTTACACTGTGGAGGACCATTCCAAACTCGGCACCATGACCGGAGCGCTTCCGGAAGGTCGAAACGCCGGTGTTTCCCTGGCCAATGCCATTGCCCCGGTTCAGGGTGCAGACCACATCGGTCCGACCGCCGTTCTCAACTCCCTGGTAAAGACCGATCTTTCCGTAGCTACAAACAACATGGTTCTGGATTTGAAATTCAACCCGTCCTTTATGGCTAAACCGGCCCATGTTGCCGCCATGCGGGCCATGATCCACTCCTTCTTCCGCCGGGGCGGCCTGGAAATCCAGTTTAACGTCATTGACCGCGCTACCCTGGTAGACGCACAGCTTCATCCGGAAAAACACCGCAACCTGGTTGTCCGGGTATCCGGCTTCTCCGCTTACTTTGTCACCCTGATGAAGGAAACCCAGGATGAGATCATTGCCCGGACAGAATACGCATCAATCTGACCATAAACGAAAAAAGGACACCTGCCATGAAAAACAAGAGCACTTACGTATTTCTCACTTCCGCGTCCCTAATGGGACTTTACTGGTTCGGAAACGCCTTTATCCTGACCTATGCCAGTATTTTTCTTCTGGACAAAGGATTAAGTAACACGCAGATTGGTCTTGTTCTTTCTGTTGGAGGTGTCCTCTCTATTTTGTTTCAGGGCATCCCCTCAGCCCTGGCCGACCGGTTTCGCAGCATATCCCTGAAACTGGTCATGTCTCTGTTTTTATTGGTGGAGCTGGTTCTGTGCGCCGGGATCCAGGCTTACTCTGGAAACAAATTGCTCCTTATGGCCGAATATGCGCTTTTAGAGGGAGCAGACTGGGCATTTCTTGCCTTTCTCAACGCTGCCTCCATGGAATATGAAAACCATGGCTATGCTGTCAATTTTTCCGTGGTGCGCTCCTTCGGTTCCGTTCTCTACGGTGTTTCCACGCTGATGCTAGGCCTTTTAAGCAGCCGCTTTGGCCTTGGCTTTCTGATTCCATGCCTGATTCTGGTCCGTGTGATCACACTGGTTAATGTCCTGCTTATGAAAAACACGCGAAAAGCTGGCACAGCCGGGAAACAGCCCTCCGGTTACCTTGCTTTCTTCCGGGAAAATCCGAAGCTGCCCTTCCTTCTGTTTGGGTTCTTCTGTCTCTGGATGAGCGGAACTTCCACCAACAATTACCTGATCCACATCATCCGGAAAGTGGGCGGCAGCAATGCTGTCATGGGTTTTATCTCCAGCACCAGTGCCTGGATGGAGGTTCCTTTCATGCTGCTTTGCGGCTTCCTCTTAACGAAATATTCCTGCGCCTCTCTGCTCCGGATTTCCTCATTCTTTTATATCTTAAAACCCTCAATTCTGCTTCTTGCGTCCAGTATCCCCATGGTTGCACTGGGACAGTATATGCAGGGACCGTCCTATGCCATCTTCACCATCGCTTCTGTCTACTACATGAACCATATGGTAGATATCAAAGACAACGCAAAGGCCCAGGCCCTGCTTGGCATCTGTACAAAAGGACTCAGCGGCATCGTGGCCAATCTTGTAAGCGGCATCATGCTGGACCGGTTTGGCATCAATGGCATGCTGGGATTCTGTATGGCCTGCACCATCTGTGGATTCTGTGTCATTCAGGTCATCACCCTGCAGAAAGAAAAGGGCAGATAAAAGCCATGATTTCCAGCTTTTACCAGTACCATTCTGGCTGTGTTTTTTATTGCAGCAGAATAGCCAGGAAAGCAGAAGCAGGCCGGGGTGGTATTGCTTCTAAATGTTTACTCTTCTGTTGTCTCAGCCTCTTCGCATACCTCGATGCCAAGCTCTTCTAACTGCTTCGGATCTACCGGAGTCGGAGCCTCGGTCATCAGGCAGGAGGCATCCTTTACCTTCGGGAAGGCGATGACTTCACGGATGCTGTCGCAGCCGCCCATGAGCATTACCACACGGTCAAGTCCGTATGCCAGACCAGCGTGCGGCGGAACTCCGTACTTGAATGCTTCAAGCAGGAAGCCGAACTGCTCCTGTGCCTTCTCCGGAGTGAAGCCCAGTACCTCGAACATCTTGGACTGGATGTCGCTCTGGTGGATACGAACAGAACCACCGCCGATCTCGGTACCATTTAATACGATATCGTATGCCTTTGCGCGTACTGCGCCCGGATCGGAATCGATTAAGTGCCAGTCTTCGTCCATCGGCATGGTGAATGGGTGATGCATAGCCACGAAACGGCCCTGCTCCTCGGAGTACTCCAGTAACGGGAACTCGGTTACCCACAGGAATCTGTAATCATCTTTCTTTAAGAGGTCAAGCTGACGCGCGATCTCCAGACGCAGGTTGCCCAGAACATCCCATACAACTTTGTTCTTGTCTGCTGCGAATAACAGCAGGTCGCCCGGCTTACCATCCATAGCGGAGATCAGGGCTGCCATCTGGTCCTCGGTCATGAATTTCGCGAAGGAAGACTTGTAGCTGCCATCCTCCTGGATTGCGATGTAGGCAAGGCCCTTTGCGCCGTAGCCCTTCGCGAACTCAACCAGCGCGTCGATTTTCTTACGCGGCATACGGCCCTGTCCCTCAGCGTTGATACCGCGAACAGTACCGCCGTTCTCCAGAGCGCCCTTGAATACTACAAACTCGCAGTCTTTGACTACGTCAGATACATTCTTTAACTCCATACCGAAACGAAGGTCCGGCTTATCGGAACCAAAACGGTCCATAGCCTCCTGCCAGGTCATGCGCGGGATCGGCTGCGGAATCTCTACGTTTAAGATCTCCTTAAACAGCTTGTGTAAAAGACGCTCGTTGACATCGATGACATCGTCAACATCTACGAAAGACAGCTCCATATCGATCTGGGTGAACTCCGGCTGACGGTCTGCACGCAGGTCCTCATCGCGGTAGCAGCGCGCCAGCTGGAAATAACGGTCGTAACCGGAGCACATTAACAGCTGCTTGAAAAGCTGCGGGGACTGCGGAAGTGCGTAGAAGGAACCCGGATGTACACGGCTCGGTACCAGGTAGTCTCTTGCGCCCTCCGGGGTGCTCTTGATGAGGGTCGGGGTCTCAATCTCCAGGAAGCCTTCCTCTGCCAGGAACTGTCTGGTAAGAATAGCGATTTTACTTCTTAACAGCAGATTGCGCTGCATATCCGGTCTTCTTAAATCCAGGAAACGGTATTTTAAGCGCAGCTCCTCTTTGGTCTTGGAGTTCTCCTCGATCGGGAATGGCGGGGTCTCAGACTCAGATAAGATGCGCAGGCTGTTGGCGCGCACCTCGATGGCGCCGGTTGCCAGATTCTCATTCACTGCACCGGAACGTGCCTCCACGCGGCCGGTTACAGCAATAACATACTCGCTTCTTAACTTCTCAGCCTTTGCGAAGCTCTCTGCGCCACAGTCGCTCTCCTCAAAGATGATCTGCAGGATACCGGAACGGTCACGTAAATCTACGAAAATGATTCCGCCCTTGTTTCTGCTCTTCTGCACCCAGCCCATAACGGTCACGTCCTGACCGATGTTTGCTGTGGTGACTTCTGTACACCGATGGGACCGCTTCAGTCCCAGCATTGATTCTGCCATGATTTATCTCCTTTGATTCAATGATCTTATTTCGTAACTGTTCAGTACCCTCACAGTTACCTTATTTCAAAGCTCTTACTTCAGGGCTTCTTTGTAAAATTCTACAAATTCGGTATAACCCTCTTTGTTTAACTGCTCCTTCTGGAACTTCTTGTTCTTGTTCATCATGGAAACAAGCACCTGAACGCCAGCTTTACGCTCGCCCATGGCCTGCTTCATGATCTGGCCGTAGCGTGCCGGATCCATGCCCTTCTCGATGAGGTAAGCCTTCTTCGGAGCTGCGTTCTCGATCTCGCCGCCCTGCTCCATAAGAATGGTAACGATACGCTCAAAGCCGATGGAGAAGCCGCAGGCCGGAGTATCCTGGCCGGTGAACTTGCCGATCATCTTGTCGTATCTTCCGCCGCCTGCAACGGAACCGCCAAAGCCTTCCATGGAAACCTCGAAGATGGTTCCGGTATAGTAGGACATGCCGCGCACCAGGGTCGGGTCGAAGGCCAGCTTAAAGTCGGTCTCGGCTACCTCGGTTACGGTATCCATGATGTTTGCCAGATTCTCTGCGGTCTTTGCGTCCAGCACACCGGCTAAGGTCTCGCCCAGGCCGCGGACTGCTGCCGCATCCTCACCAAGGCTGGATAACAGGCCTGCGTACTTTTCTACGCTCTCAGCTGCATAGCCCAGCTCCAGAAGCTCTGCCTTTACGCCATCCAGGCCGATCTTGTCCATCTTGTCCAGGGTGATGAATACCTGATCCAGGCCATCCTCCGGGAAACCGCAGTAAAGAGCCATGCCCTTTAAGATGCCGCGGTCATTGATGCGGACGGTGAAGGCGTTCTTCGGGCAGATCTTTCCAAGGGCGGTGGTGGTAGCCAGGATCAGCTCGATCTCTGCCATGTTGGTTGCATCGCCCAGGATGTCGATGTCACACTGGGTGAACTGACGGAAACGGCCGCGCTGCGGACGGTCCGCACGCCATACGCTGCCCATCTGCAGAGCCTTGAACGGGCTCGGGAGCTGTGCGCCGTTGTTGGAATAATAACGGGACAGCGGCAGGGTCAGGTCGTAGCGAAGGCCGCTGTCAGTTAAGTCGTTCTCGGCCTCAGCGGTCTCGAGGTTTAATTTCTCGCCGCGCTTTAAGATTTTGAAGATCAGCTTCTCGTTGTCGCCGCCCTGTTTGCTGGTCAGGTTCTCGATGTGCTCCACGCACGGAGTCTCCACCTGGGTAAATCCGAAACTGCGGTAGGTTTCACGGATCTGGTTCATCACATATTCCCGCACCTGCATCTCTGCCGGCAGGATATCACGCATGCCGGTAACCGGCTTCTTTTTCAATGCCATATTTTTTCTCCGTTTTCTATCTTTGTATCTCTTTTTTGTAAAATCACATACTCGTTTACAAATTATACTATTCTAAGGAACAAATTGCAATCGTAAGTGTTTAGTCTGACAGCAGTTTTTCCTTGCGCTCAATCATTTCATCCACGCGGCTGATGTACTGCTCCACGTCTTTTACATTCTCGCAACGCTCAATGCGGTTCTCCTCGGCGAACAGACGCTTGGTGGTGGTTCCCGCGCCGCAGCCAATGATGGTCTGCTGCTCCTCCATAATGAGTACATTATAGATGCAGGCCTTGCCCGGTGCCGCATAGCCTACATTCTCGAAGTTGCCTGCCATATTTTTCTGGCGGTACAGGTAGTACGGCTCCAGTCCCATCTCTCTTGCGTAGCGGGCCGTTAAGTCGATCATCTCCTGGGTGTTCTCGATCTTTAAGTCCTTGTAAACTTCCTTCATGGTGTTTAAGCGGGCCGCACGCTTGATAGCCAGGGAATGCACGGTAACACTGTCCGGCGCCAGGGCCTTCACAGCTTCCATAGTTGCCTGCACATCCTCCAGAGTCTCCTCCGGCAGTCCGATGATCAGATCCATATTGATGTTATCAAATCCAACCTCCCGGGCGAGTTTAAACCGGTCCACCACATCCTCCACGGTATGGCGGCGTCCGATAAGGCGCAGGGTGTCCTGCTTCATGGTCTGCGGGTTGATGGAGATACGGTCAACGCCATGCTTCTTCAGAACCTCCAGCTTCTCCCGGGTGATGCTGTCCGGACGGCCTGCCTCCACGGTAAACTCCTGAACAGTGGAGAAATCAAAGGTTGCTTTTAATTTGGTGATGAGCTTGTCCAGATCCTCCGGAGAAAGGGAGGTCGGGGTGCCGCCGCCAAAATACACGGTATCCAGGGTACAGCCCTTTTTCTTCTCTGCCACATAATCCAGCTCTTTGAACAATGCGTCCAGATACTCATGGGTACGGTCTTTCCACTTGCCAATCGGATAAGAGGTAAAGGAACAGTACAGACAGGTGGTCGGGCAGAACGGAATGCCTACATACAAGCTGTAGCCATGCCTGTAGTCAATCGTAGAAAGCAGCTGGCGCTCTCTCTGGGCAATCTCGATGCTTAAGTTGATCTTTTCGTTGCTGGTGAAGTAGGTATCCTTCATATGGCGGAAGATCTGCTCGGCCGTCTCTCCCTCAGCAAATTTTGTCATGGCGATCTTGGTCGGACGAATGCCGGTCAGGGTGCCCCACGGAAGCAGCTTCCCGGTCTGCTGCAGAAGAAGCACATAGAGTCTGCGCTTGATCTGATTCTTCGTTTCAAAGCGGTTCTCATAGTTTACCTTCAGGACACTGCTCTCTGCTGCCGCCTCAAACTCCGCCTTAATTCCCGGCTCCAGTTCTTCCATGGACAGGAGGTGGAAAGAGGAGCTTCCGGTATGTCCCAGATTCAGGGTAAACTCCGTATGAGCTTCGTTCACCGTTCCCTCCACAAAAAAGTCCAGATCATCCTGCATCTCATGAACAAAGGTCTGTCCCGGGTAAAATGCCATCAAGAGTTCCCGGATATCCTGCTCATATGCGCTGTCGTTTAATAAAATTCCGATCATGCCTGTCCGCCTCGCTTTCTCACATAAGCCGCCACCGGATTGTACTGCTTCTCATGACCGATGGTGGTAGCATCGCCATGGCCCGGATAAACCATAATATCATCCGGCAGTACCAGAAGCTTTTCCGCAATGGAACGCACAATGGCAGACATGCTTCCGGTCGGAAGATCCGTCCGGCCCAAAGACTCCGCAAACAGGGTGTCTCCGCTGAACAGCACCTCTTCCTCCGGCAGGTAATAGCAGACAGAACCTGCGGTATGGCCCGGTGTCGCCATCACCTTCCACTCCAGGTTCAGGAAATGGAGAACATCTCCATCGCGCAGCAGATGGTCCGCGCTGATGCTGACCTGCTCCGTTCCCAGGGTGCCGGAAAGATTTAAGGACGGATCGTTTAACATCCGCTCATCATCCATGTGAACATAAAGCTTGCAACCGAATTTTTTGCGGATATCATCGGCTGCCAGCATGTGGTCAAAATGCGCATGGGTCAGAAGTACAGCCTCCGGCTCTACGCCAAACTCGCGGCATTTGCTGACCAGGTAATCGGCATTATCCGCCGGATCAATGATCACGGCTGCTTTTTCTCCCTCGCGAAATGTGAGATGACAGTTGGTGCTGACGCCGCCCAGCACATAGGTTTTAATTCGAAAATTGCTCATAATCTGCTCCTTTTTATAAACACAGAAAAACTGCGGAACAACTATCCCGCAGTCCTTTCTATATCGATGACGCCTTCGATCTGTCTTAATTTATCCGTCAGGCGGTTCAGTTCTTCAATTCCGTGAATATCAAATGTCATGATGATGGTGGCCTTGCCCTGCTTGCTGGTGCGCACATTCATGGAGGTGATATCGATCTGACGCTCGGTAAATACCTTGGAGATATCTACAAACATGCCAATGCGGTTGTTTGCGTAAATCTGGATTTCCGTGGTATAGCGCTCTTTGCTGCTTGCGTCATCCTCCGGCTGCTGCCACTCGGCCTCAATGAGGCGGGTGCGCTCTTCCGATGGAAGGTTGATGATGTTCACGCAGTCGGTCCGGTGAATGGATACGCCGCGGCCGCGGGTCACATAGCCCACGATCTCGTCGCCCGGCACCGGGCTGCAGCAGCGTGAGAAGCGGACTGCCACATCGTGGATGCCCTTGACCATAATGCCGCCCTTGGACTTCTTGCTGACCTCCGCCTTGTTTCCGGACATCTCGCTGAGACCGTCCAAAATGTTGGTGTCGGTAACCTCCTTGCGGGTCTTCTTGGCCCGTTCCTCAATCATCTTGTTGATGACCTGGCCCTCTTTTAAGCCGCCATGTCCAATGGAAGCCAGAACAGAATCCCAGTCGCGGAACGCATAACGCTGCATGACCTTTTCCTGAAACTCCGGCTTGTTTAAGTCACCGAAGTTAATGCCCTTGGTCTTGCAGTAGCGGTCAATGAGATCCTTACCACGGACAATGTTGTCTTCCTTTAATTCGCTCTTGAACCACTGGTTGATCTTGTTCTTGGCCTGAGTGCTCTTGACCAGGGAGAGCCAGTCACGGCTCGGGCCCTTGGAGTTCTGGGAGGTGATGACCTCAATGCGGTCACCGTTCTGCACCACATACTCAATCGGTACCAGCTTGCCGTTGACTCTGGCGCCGACCATCTTGTTACCCACCGCACTGTGGATGGAGTACGCAAAGTCGATGGTGGTAGAGCCGCTTGGCAGTGTCTTGACATCCCCGGACGGGGTGAAGCAGTACACATTCTCGGAGAATAAGTCCAGGTCTCCTTTTACCATGCTTAAGAACTCTTTGGAGTCGCTGGTGTCTTTCTGCCACTCCAGAATCTGGCGCAGCCAGGACAGCTTTGCAGCCTCATCCCCTGCCGCGATCTTGCCGCTGCCGCTCTCCTTGTACTTCCAGTGCGCCGCGATACCGTATTCTGCGGTACGGTGCATCTCGAAGGTACGGATCTGGATTTCAAACGGCTGGCCGTTGTTTCCGATCAGCGTGGTGTGCAGGGACTGGTACATGTTCGGCTTCGGCATGGCAATATAGTCCTTGAAACGGCCCGGAATCGGCTTGTACAGTTCATGGATGACACCCAGAGCTGCGTAACAGTCCTTTACCGTATCCACGATAATACGGACCGCAAACAGATCGTAGATCTGGTCCAGCGTCTTGTGCTGGTTGACCATCTTGCGGTAGATGCTGAAGAAATGCTTCACGCGGCCGTCTACCTTGGCCTCAATGCCAGCCTCCTTCATGTGGGCGGAAACTTCATCTACAATGCCCTTGACGAACTCCTCACGGGCATCCTTGCCAAGGGAAATTTTCTCAGCCAGGTCATAGTAGACATCCGGCTGCAGGTATTTTAAGGAGAGATCATCTAACTCCACCTTGATTTTGGAAATACCAAGACGGTGGGCGATGGGTGCGTAAATCTCCATGGTTTCGCGGGCTTTTTCTTTCTGTTTTTCCGGCTTCATGTACTGCAGGGTACGCATGTTATGCAGGCGGTCCGCCAGCTTGATCAGGATGACACGGATATCTTTGGCCATGGCGAGGAACATCTTGCGCAGGTTCTCGGCCTGCATCTCCACCTTATCCTTGGACCAGGACAGCTGGGTCAGCTTGGTAACGCCGTCTACCAGAAGCGCCACCTCCGGGCCGAACTCTTTGGAGAGTTCATCCAGCGTCATGACGGTATCTTCCACAACATCATGGAGAATACCTGCCGCAATGGTCTCCTTGTCCATCTCAAGATCTGCCAGAATGATGGCAACACAAAGAGGGTGAATGATATAGGGTTCACCCGATTTTCGTTTCTGATCCTTGTGGGCCTCATGGGCAACCTTGTACGCTTTCTCGATCAGGGAGATATCATCTGAAGGATGATACTTCCGGATGCTGCGGATCAGGTCCTTGTATAATTCCTCCGGGCTGGTAAAATCTGCGGGATTCTCCAGCTCAATGTCCATTTTCTTCTCCGTCTGTTCATTCGCCATAGAAAAAGCCACCTTTTTTGAAGATAATATATTAACACATTATAAAATTTTTTGTCGAAAAATGCAAGCCTTACGTCCAGACGGCTTTGTTTTAGGCCATTTGACCGATTTCTACGCTCTGGTGACCTGATACATCAGCGCATTGCACACCGCAGCCGCGATATTGCTACCGCCTTTTCTTCCCCGCGCCACGATGCATGGCACATCGGACTGACAGATGAGTTCTTTGGATTCCACCACATTCACAAATCCCACCGGGGTTCCGATGATGAAATCCGGGTGGATCTCACCTTTCTGCATCATCTCGTACAGCCGGATGAGGGCCGTTGGCGCGTTGCCGATGGCAAAGATGACCGGTCCGTCAAGCTTTGCCGCCCGCTCCATACTGACAATGGCCCGGGTCACGCCCCGCTCCTTCGCCTCCGCTGCCACATCCGGATCTGCCATGAAACAGCGGACGGTTCCGTTTAGCTGCTTCAATGCCGCCTTATTCACACCGGCCAGCGCCATGTTGGTGTCCGTCACAATGGTAAAGCCGTTGCCGCTTTTCATCAGGTTCACTGCCAGTTCTACTGCACCATCCGAAAAATAAAGATTCTCCGCATAGTCAAAATCCGCTGCAGTGTGGATGCAGCGCTTTACCACGGCCAGTTCTCCCGGTGTCCAGTTGCCTTTCGGCATCTCCGATTCGATGATGGCCATACTGCGGGCCTCAATCTCCTCCGGGCGGACCCACTGCATTGTTTCTATCATAATGTTATCCTTTCCAGTTTTTTCCTGATCAGACAATCGCGAATGGTAACGGTTCTTTTCAATGCAGATTGTCTGCATGTTCAGACTTCTGCCCGTACATCCTCTGTCTGCGCTCAGGACTCATATTCCTTCATAATTTTGTACACAGCATCCATATCCAGAGACCGGCGCACCAGGTCTGCCAGCTTGTCATACTGGCTTTCCTTGTATTCTTCCATGCTTTTTGCCGTTGCGGTCAGGCTGATGCCTTTCTTTTCTGCCAGCTGGGTCAGAATGGCTCCGGTAAATTCCAGATTGTCAAAGAGGCCGTGGAGATAGCTTCCGAACACCAGGCCGTCGGACCGGACAAAGCCGTCCATGCGGCCGTCAGCAAGGCGGATGGCGGGGGTAATATTTTTTTGAGTTTGGAACGTCTCCCCCATATGGATCTCATACCCGGTTACGCTCTGTCCGGTCACCTTACCATAATATCCGGCTGCCGCCAACACCGTTCCTTCGGTCTGGGTTCTGGTCTTCTCTGCCGCAAAGACAGTCTCTGCCGCCAGAAGCCCCATGCCCCGCATGGTGCTTCCCGGCTCGCCTTCCACGCCCTCCGGGTCCAAAAGGCGTTCCCCTAACATCTGGTAACCGCCGCAAATTCCAATGACCGGAATCTTCTGCTCCTCCACCAGACGCTGGATCATGGCCTCCAGTCCGCTCTCCCGCAGCCATTTCAGATCAGCCATGGTGTTCTTTGTTCCCGGCAGAAGAATCAGATCCGGCCGTCCCAGATGCGCCGCCCGGTCCACATACCGCAGGGAAACACCATCGTAGTGTTCCAGCGCATTGAAATCCGTAAAATTAGAAATGTGCGGCAGATGGATCACTGCCACATCCAGTCCCTCCTGCACTTCCGTCCGCACCAGACGGTCGGATAAGCTGTCCTCATCATCCAGGTCAATCTGTTCCATAGGGATCACGCCCACCACCGGAATGTGAAGCCGCTCCTCAATCATGCGAAGGCCCGGCTCCAGGATTTTCACATCTCCCCGGAACTTGTTGATGACAAGGCCTTTGATGCGGGCCCGCTCCTCCGGCTCCAGCAGACTGACTGTTCCATAAAGGGAGGCAAACACGCCGCCCCGGTCAATATCTCCTACCAGAAGCACCGGCGCATTCGCAATCTTTGCCATACCCATATTGACGATATCATTGTCCCGCAGGTTAATCTCTGCCGGACTTCCTGCTCCTTCCAGGACAATGGCATCGAACTGGCTCTCCAGCCGTTCAAATGCCTCCCGGACTGCCGGAATAAATTCCGTTTTGCGGCGGTAATAGTCCATGGCTCTTAAATTTCCGAACACCTCGCCGTTTACGATCACCTGGCTTCCCATCTGGCTGGTGGGTTTTAACAGGATCGGGTTCATATCTACCGTAGGCGCGATTCCTGCTGCCTCAGCCTGCATGGCCTGGGCCCGCCCGATTTCCAGTCCGTCTTTGGTAATGTAAGAGTTCAGGGCCATATTCTGGGATTTAAACGGTGCCACGCGGTAGCCATCCTGTTTTAAAATCCGGCACAGGGCCGCCGTCACAAAACTCTTGCCGGAATTGGACATGGTTCCCTGGATCATGATTTTTTTTGCCATGCCTAAACCCCCTTGCGGAATTCCGTCGTAAAATGCGCATCATATAATTTGGAAAGTTCAAAGGTATCCCCCAGGAACCGCCCCACCGTCACCAGCGCCGTCTTGCGAATGCCTGCCTCTTTTACCTTTTCTGCAATATCCGTCAGCGTTCCCGTAACGATCTTCTGGTCCTCCCAGGATGCCTTATAGACCACAGCCGCCGGGGTATCTGCCGGATAACCGCCTGCCTGCAGCCGTTCGCTCAATGTCTCAATTTCGCCTACGCTTAAGAAAATCACCATGGTGGCCTGATGCGCTGCCAGCGCCTCGATCTGCTCCCGCTCCGGCACTGCGGTCCGGCCTTCCATGCGGGTCAGGATTACCGTCTGGCTGACTCCCGGAAGGGTGTACTCTTTCTTTAAGCTTGCTGCCGCCGCCAGGAATGAACTGACTCCCGGCACAATCTCATAAGGGATTCCCAGTTTATCCAGCTCCACCATCTGTTCCCGGTGCGCGCCATAGATGGACGGATCGCCGGTGTGAACCCGGACCACCCGTTTTCCTTCTGCCACGCCGCGCTTCATCACGTTCAGAACCTCTTCCAGATTCATGGTGGCGCTGTTATAGATCTCCGCCTCCGGCTTTGCCCCTGAAAGCACCTGCGGGTTCACCAGGGAACCGGCATAAATGATAATATCCGCCTCACCGATCAGGCGTTTTCCTTTCACGGTAATGAGTTCCGGATCCCCAGGTCCTGCTCCGATAAAATAAATCATGCCTGTTCCTCCTTTTCAAAACTGTCAGTCTCCGTATGTGCTGTTTTCTGCGCCGCATCTTCTTCAAAATTCTGGTAAGCACCCACATGGATATCCTCAAAGGTGCTGTTTTCCCGGTACACAGCCTCTGCCATGTCAAGCAGCGGGAACAGCATCACCGCTCCGGTTCCCTCGCCCAGTGCCAGATTTCCGTAAATGCTTGCCTCCAGCCCCAGCTTTTCCATAGCCATGCCGCAGGCCGGTTCCTTTCCCATGTGGGACGGAAGCAGAAAGTCCGTGACCAGCGGACAGAATTTCTGTGCCAGAAGCGCCGCCATCAAAGAAATCAGGCCATCCAGTACCACCGGAATCCGGTAAATGGCACCGCCCAGCATCAGGCCACACATACCTGCAATATCGAAACCGCCCACAGATTCCAGCACCGCCATCGGGTCCTCCGGGTCCGGATGATGCAGTGCAATGGCTTCCTTAATCACCTCAATCTTCTTTTCCAGTCCTGCGTTGGAAAGTCCGGCTCCTCGTCCGGTCACAATCTCCACCGGTGCCTGCAAAAGGACACTGGCCACCGCGCTGCTGGTGGTGGTGTTGCCGATTCCCATCTCACCAACCGCCAGAAGGTCATATCCGGTATCCTTTAATTCTGAAGCAAGACGAATTCCGGTGTGAATCGCCTCCAGTGCCTGTTCCCGGCTCATGGCCGGTTCCTTTCGCATATTATTCGTGCCATTGGCAATACGGCAGTTGCGGACGCCCGGCTCTTTGATTTCGCCCATCACGCCGATATCCACCGGAATCACATCCGCCCCGGCCACCGATGCCATGCGGTTGACACTGGCAATGCCCCGGGCAAAGTTCTCTGTCACCACCGCGGTCACGCTGCTGTCCGTCTGAGTCACGCCCTCGGCTACCACACCGTTGTCCGCACAGAATACCACAACGGCTTTCCGGTCCATTCGGATATCTTCCGTATTCTGAATGCCTGCCACTTTGGTTAAAAGATCCTCAAACCGTCCCAGTCCGTGCAGCGGTTTTGCGATTCCATCCCAGTGGTGTTTTGCCGCTTCCACCGCCCGGTCATCCGCGGCCCGCACGCTGCGGCAGAGACAGCGAAGCTGCTCCTCCAGATATTGTTCCATATTATGTCTCTCTTTCTATGTCTGTTTTTCTTATTGCACGCCCGTAACTGTTCAGTACCCTCACAGTTACGGGCAAAAATCCATTGAAAATTGCCTTCGGCAATGGGATTTTTGCCTGCAAGCCCATGTTTTCATACGGTCAGCGCAGTGAATGCGCAGACCTACTGAACAGTTACACACGCCCACGCATTGCATATCTAATTCGCGCCATGCAATTTCAAACCATTCCGGCTTTTCAGTAACCTTACGATCAGATCCGGTATCCCCGCGGCGTTACCATCCGCTCCCCGATCTTTCTGGTCTGGGAGTTGCCAATAAACACCGTGGTGAACATATCCACCTGCGTATCGCGAAGCTCACTGAGCATCAGAACCCGGGCGCTCTGCCCCTCTCTTCCGATGTTGCTCACAATGCCGCAGACCCGGTCTTCCTTTGTCTGTTCCAGGATGATATCACAGGCCTTCTTTAAATAATCGGCGCGCTTTTTGCTGGATGGGTTGTAAATGCAGATGGAAAAATCCGCTTCCGCCGCGCAGCGGAGCCGTGTCTCAATCTTCTCCCAGGGCGTTAAAAGATCACTTAAACTGATCACAGCAAAATCATGCATCAGCGGAGCGCCAAGCACAGCGCCACCCGCCAGGGCCGCCGTCACGCCGCTGATCACTTCCACCTCACACTCAAGATAGTCCTGCTGCAGTTCCAGGATCAGTCCGGACATACCATATACACCGGCATCCCCGCTGCAGACCATGGCCACGGTCTGCCCCTTCTTCGCCTCCTCAAAGGCCATGCGGCAGCGCTCCACTTCCTGGCGCATGGGGGTGGTCAGAAACTGCTTCTCCGGAAAATGCTCCCGCAAAAGATCCACATACATCGTATAACCCACGATCACATCACTCTGCTCCAGCGCCTTTCGCGCTTCAAACGTCATCTGCTCAAAACTCCCCGGCCCCATGCCGATCACATACACAAGATTCTTCACCCGATCATCCTCATCTTTCCTACTGTTTTTATGGGAGATATTATAGAGGATTTCCGCTTAAAAGTCCATACGGAGCCAATAAAGTAGGGCGTGCGGGGAATTGGATTCTGCAATTCCCCAGATCGG
>NZ_JBBMFJ010000033.1:0-39225 GCF_040096075.1 Ventrimonas faecis | reverse complement strand
ATTGAAACCGCCGTGTACCGAACGGTACGCACGGTGGTGTGAGAGGACGGCGGTTAGTCACCGCCTCCTACTCTATTGGTAAATTAAGTTTACATTTTTGAATGTAACATCCGCGCTGCGAGCCACGAACATGCCGACATAGACACGGTCGGAATCGACTGCGGTAAGCGGGAAGTCGAAGCCTGCGGATACCGGCGCATTGTCACCGAATACACAGGTGTATCCGTCCGGACCTTTGCGGATCTCTACGTGAACGGTTTCACCGGCCTTGTAGACGCGGGAAGCATTACCGCCGGAGATCAGCTGGCCGTTCTTTCTGGCGAAGCAGTTCCACGGGGAAGCTGAGGAGAGCTGCAGCTGTCCGGCTGCCACGTAGTCGCCCAGCGTATCGTTGACTACGGTATCAAGGTAGATATCGTCACGCACCATCAGTCCGAAGGAATTTAAAACAGATGCGTTATAGGCGTTAATCGTAACATCCGCGGATAAGATGAAGTTCGCGGATGCCGGAACCTCACGGTAGAACATTGCGATACCGTCGCTGCCCTGCTCGATGCCGCCCACCTGCTGTGCTCTGGTGGCGCCGGAGTTTGTGCCGACTGCCATGTGGAAGGAATTATCACTGCCGCCCTGCAGGCAGAAGTACATATTGTTTAAGTACTCGTATCCGTCAATGTTTCCGAATACGGTCGGCTTCCAGTCGCCGGCGGTGGAGAAGATGCTGCTTGTGCCGGCCGGCGGGGTGAAGCTCTGGGCCTGATAGTTTGCATTCAGGGAATTGTTGTCGTACTGAGGAACCTGCGGGTTGGCTACCACATAGTTTTTCAGTCCGGAGTTTGACTTTAACAGCTCGTCCGCAATGAACCAGGCATTACACTGGGCACCGTAGAGATTGGTGTGGGTGTTGTCGATGCTGACATCCCGGTTGGAGGTCTGCGCATGGCGGTTCTTTACGCCGTCAGCGCCCAGGCGCTCGTAAACGTCTTTGGTGCGGGCAGTTAAGTCCAGAACCGGAACGCTCTTGCCGACACCCAGCTGGCGGATGGCCTTGGCGTAATCACCGCCCTGGAACGTGCCTTCCTCATTCTTCTTCGTGGTGGTGATGTGTCCGTCCTCGCCGATGTAGTTATTTGCTACGTTGCGGCGGACAATCGGGGTGACCAGAATTGGATTGGCCTGTTTGCTCTTGACCGGTTTGATGTACTTTTCGTAAAGATTGTACTGGAAGGAACCACTGGTGGAAACGGAACCGGTCGGGTTGGAGTAACGGCCCTGCTCGGTACGTTCGTCGTTGTGGCCGAAGCCAATCAGTACGTAGTCACCAGCCTGCACGCTCTGCAGCAGGGTCTGATACTGGTCGGTGTCGGAGTAGGATTTGGAACTGGTGCCGGAGATGGCAAGGTTCCGGAGGTTTACGCCCTGCAGGTAAAGGCCAAGCTGGGTGCCCCAGCCGTAACGCGGGGAGTAATAGGTGGTGTCGCTGAATGCGGCTGCGGTGGAGTCGCCTACGACCCAGACGGTAGGCGGTGCGGACGGCTTGTCTACAGAAACGCCGCCGGATTGCTGTTCGGTATAGGTTCCGGGCGCTGCGGTGAGCGCCGGATCTTTTGTGGATGAGGAACCGCCTGCGACAACGGTGGCAGCAGAAGCAGGTACGGCAGACAGGGCTGTCGTCACTGCGCAGATGCACCCGAGGAGCAGGGCTTTCATGCGTGTTTTCTTCATGAGTCAGATATCTCCTAAGTTAGAAATTTAAAGGGGGCCGCCCGAAAAGGCAAAAAAACCCGATGGTGTTCATTATAGACGATTGGGAAAAAGATGCCAAGGGATTTTAAAAGGTTGTAAGAGAATCTTAAAAAAGAGTTGTGGCAAAGGGTACGCAGAAAAAGACTCCCGGATGTTTCACATATCGTTGTTCGCTTGCTTTCGCTGACACGCGTTCGCCTGTGTCGGACTATATCCGCCACATTCGTACACGTGTGCTCAAGATGCGTACAACCTGATATGCCGAAACATCCGGGAGCCTTTTTCTGCTGTGTATTTCTGGCTGAGGTTTTGTGTGCAGCTTTTGTTGCATAGCCAGGTAAACATTCTAGCTGAGTTAGTGAGCCAGGGTTTTTAAATCCTGGTAAAAATTCGGGTAGGAGATATTGACACATTCGGCGCCGAGGATTTCGGTTTCGCCTTCGGCCAGGGCGGCGGTGATGGCGAAGGTCATGGCAATGCGGTGGTCTAAGTGGCTGTCGATGACGGCTCCGTGGAGCGGTTTTCCACCGTGGATGATCATGCCGTCTGCAGTTTCTTCTACATCAGCGCCCATAGCGCTTAAGTTTTCGACCATGACGGCAATGCGGTTGGATTCCTTGACTTTTAACTCCGCTGCGTCACGGATGATGGTATCGCCCTCAGCGAAGCAGGCCATGGCTGCGATCATGGGGAGTTCGTCAATCAGGGTCGGGATGATATTGCCATGGATATCGGTGCCGTGCAGGCTGCTGGTGCGGACCAGAATGTCGGCCACCGGCTCACCGGTCTTACGGACATTTAAGAGGGTCAGGTCGCCGCCCATGGCCTGGCAGACACGGATCATGCCGTCACGGGTCGGGTTGATGCCTGCGTTCTTTATGAGAATTTCGGAATTTGGAATGATCAGTCCTGCGGCCAGGAAGAAGGCTGCGGAAGAGATATCGCCCGGAACGGCAATGTCTTTGGCAAACAGTTCTTCAGCCGGCTGGATGATGGCAGTTGTGTCCTCTGTGCGGACATCCGCGCCGAATTCCTTTAACATCAGCTCGGTGTGGTTGCGGGAGAGGGAGGGTTCGGTCACCTTTGTTTCGCCTTTGGCGTAAAGCCCGGCCAGAAGAATGGCGGATTTGACCTGAGCAGATGCCACCGGAGACTGGTAATGGATGCCGTGAAGCAACCGTCCGTTGATGGCCAGCGGCGCACAGCCGTTTCCGTTCACGCTGGTGATGTCAGCGCCCATCTGGCTTAGCGGTTCCATGATCCGCTTCATGGGACGCTTCTGGATGGAGGCGTCTCCGGTGAGGGTTACGGAAAAATCCTGTGCGGAGAGAATGCCGGAGATCAGGCGGGTGGTGGTGCCGCTGTTGCCGCAGTCCAGAACCTGCTCCGGTTTTTTTAAGCCATGTAGACCATTTCCGTGCACCAGAACAGTGTCTCCGAGATTTTCAATGGAAACGCCCATTTTCTGGAAGCAGGAGATGGTGGAGAGGCAGTCAGCTCCCTGAAGAAAACCGGTAATTTTTGTGGTGCCCTTTGCCAGGGAACCGAACATGACGCTGCGGTGGGAGATGGATTTGTCTCCCGGAATGGTGACTTCTCCGTGCAGCCCATTGATTTTGCTAAATTTCATAAGAATAAACTCCATTTCCCTGACTGAAGCCGGGAGTACCGGAATGCCGGACCTCCCTAGTGCTTCGGAATCAGCTCGTAATTGTATTTTTTCAGCTGTGCCCATGCCTGCTTCATGGAAGCTTCATCATAAAAGACGATCTTTAAAGCACCCTCGCCCTGTTCACGGTTATGGTTGATGCCGATATTGCAGATGCTGATACCGCGGGCACTTAAGATGCAGGACAGCGTGGAAATCGCACCCGGTTCGTCCACGATATCGACCGTGAAGG
The DNA here is from genome assembly GCF_040096075.1 of Ventrimonas faecis. Lineage (NCBI taxonomy): Bacteria > Bacillati > Bacillota > Clostridia > Lachnospirales > Lachnospiraceae > Ventrimonas > Ventrimonas faecis. The sequence continues at coordinate 35,578 of NZ_JBBMFJ010000033.1, read as the reverse complement.
CGTATTCCGGTGTGACAGAGCCGCGCCGGTTCTCGGAAATTGAATTGCGGTAAGCGCGGGAGGTGTTAAACAGCTCGTAAATGTCCTTCCCCTGATGTGCTTTTAAGGAGTGCAGGATCTGGTTTAAGGAAGCAATGTAGCTTTCCATCATGTCGATGATATTGCCGGTGTTGGTCATGCAAATCTGCTCCCACATTTCCGGGGAGGAAGACGCAATGCGCGTGATATCTTTAAAACCTCCGGCAGCCAGACGCTTCATGAGTTCGTCATGAGTGTCGGAATCCTTCACCAGATTTACCAGGCTGGAGGCAATCAGATGCGGAAGATGGCTGATGGCGGCTACGATCCGGTCATGCTCGTGATAGTCCAGAACAATGGGGATGGAGCCGATGAGCTTTGCCACAGTCACAATCCGGTCCGCGTCTTCCCCTGAGGAGAGCGCGGTGGGGGTTACAATATAGTAGGCATTTTCCAAAAGATGGTCGGTAGCGTTCTCATATCCGGTCTTCTCAGAACCGGCCATAGGGTGTCCGCCCACAAATACATCCTCCATGCCAAGACTGGTGACAACGCAGTGGATATCCTCTTTGGTGGAACCGACATCTGAGATCAGGGCGCCCGGCTTTAAGAACGGACGGATCTGTGTCAGATACTGGGCATTGTACTCTACCGGGGTGCACAGAAAGATGATGTCGCATTCCCGTAAAGGTTCTCCGATGCCATCCAGAATTACGTCGACAATGCCATCGGCCTTTGCCTGTTCCAGTTTTGCGCGGGTGCGCATATATGCCATGATCCGGGCATCCGGGCAGGCACGCTTAATGCCTTTGGCAATAGAACCGCCGATCAGCCCCAGACCGATGAAACCAAATATGGTGTCTTTCATATCAGAATTCTCCTGTCATAGGTTACTTTCAATACTAAGTGCTATTCTATGATAATCTGAAAATGTTGTCAATGCTTTATTGCTTTAAACTGCGATAGCGCAGCTGCCACAAAGAAACGGCAAAAATCAGGACGTATCAGACGATAAGAAAAAATATCGAAAAATAATTTGTGCAAATCGTATATTCTACTTGAAATTTTCAAACTTTTTTAGTAGAATATCCTCATAGACTAAATTTGATGTACAGGAGGGAATTATATGAACGTTTATGGTACAAAACAGATCCGAAACGTCGTTTTACTTGGCCACGGCGGGGCCGGCAAGACGACGGTTGCAGAAGCGCTTGCCCTGGTAACCGGAGTCACCAAGCGTATGGGCAAGGTTGCTGACGGTAACACCATCAGCGACTATGACAAGGAAGAAATCAAACGTCAGTTTTCCATCTCCACGTCCCTGATCCCGCTCGAGTATCAGGGCGATGAAGGCATGATGAAGATCAACATCCTGGATACACCAGGTTACTTTGACTTTGTCGGTGAAGTAGAAGAAGCAGTCAGTGTGGCGGACGCAGCGATCATCGTTGTAAACTGCAAGGCAGGCATCGAGGTCGGCACGGAAAAGGCATGGGAGCTGTGCGATAAGCTCAAACTGCCACGCGTCATTTTCGTTACCAACATGGACGACGACCATGCAAGCTTCAGAGAGCTTGTACTGAAATTAGAGAGACGGTTCGGAAGATGCATCGCTCCGTTCCAGCTCCCGATCCGTGAAAATGAAAAGTTTGTCGGATATGTAAACGTAGTCAAGATGGCCGGCAGACGTTTCACCAATCTGAGTGATTACGAAGAATGCGAGATTCCTGATTACTCCCAGAAGAACCTGGGCATTGCCAGAGACGCCCTCTTAGAGGCAGTGGCAGAGACCAGTGAGGAGTACATGGAGCGTTACTTCTCCGGTGAGGAGTTTACACTGGAAGAGATTCAGGGCGCTCTGCGGGAACATGTGATAGATGGTTCCATCGTTCCGGTACTGATGGGTTCCGGCGCCAACTGCCAGGGCTTTAAGACCCTTTTACAGGTAATCGACCGTTACCTTCCGACCCCGGACAAATTTGAGTGTATCGGTGTTGATGTTTCCACCGGCGAGCGTTTTACCGCCAAATACAACGATCAGGTTTCCTTATCCGCAAGAGTCTTCAAGACCATCGTAGATCCGTTCATCGGCAAATATTCCCTGATGAAGGTCTGCACCGGTATCTTAAAACCGGACAGCACCATCTACAATGTCAATAAGGACACGGAGGAGAAGGTCGGCAAGCTGTATCTGCTTCGCGGCAAGGACACCATTGAGGTTCCAGAGCTGCGCGCAGGTGATATCGGTGCAGTTGCAAAACTTGGCGTGACCCAGACCGGCGATACCATTGCCCTGCGTTCCGCACCGATCGTATATCACAAACCGCAGACCTCTACTCCATATACATACATGCGTTACAAGACCGTAACCAAGGGCGACGAGGATAAGGTTTCCAGTGCACTGGCAAAACTCATGGAAGAGGATTTAACCTTAAAGTCTGTTAACGACAAAGAAAACCGCCAGCTTCTGTTATACGGCATCGGTGATCAGCAGTTAGAGGTGGTTGTCAGCAAGCTTCTTGGCCGTTACAAAGTAGAAATCGAGCTCAGCAAGCCGAAATTCGCGTTCCGCGAGACCTTAAGAAAGAAAGTTGAGGTTCAGGGCAAATATAAGAAGCAGTCCGGCGGACATGGCCAGTACGGCGACGTTAAGATGATCTTTGAGCCATCCGGCGATCTGGAAAAACCGTATGTATTTGAGGAGAAGGTATTCGGCGGCGCAGTTCCGAAGAACTACTTCCCGGCAGTAGAAAAGGGCGTGGCAGAGAGCTGCGTGAAGGGCCCTCTGGCTGCATATCCGGTCGTTGGCGTGAAGGCAACCCTGGTAGATGGTTCCTATCATCCGGTGGATTCCTCCGAGATGGCATTCAAGACCGCAGCCATGATGGCATTCAAGAAGGGCTTCATGGATGCGAATCCGGTTCTCTTAGAGCCAATCGCTTCCCTGAAGGTAACTGTCCCGGATAAATTCACCGGCGACGTTATGGGTGACTTAAACCGCAGAAGAGGACGTGTTCTGGGCATGAACTCCGATCATCATGGCAAACAGGTGATCGAGGCCGACATCCCGATGTCCGAGCTGTTTGGCTACAATACCGACCTGCGCTCCATGACCGGCGGCATCGGCTTATATGAGTACGAGTTCAGCCGTTACGAGCAGGCTCCTGGCGACATCCAGAAGAAGGAAGTCGAGGCCAGAGCAGCCAAAGTCGACAAACTGGACGTATAATCTATGGATACCAGAAGACAGATTTCCAGGATATGCTGGGCTTATACCGCATTCCTGGCGGCTTCCACGGCAGCGCAGCTCCTTTTTGGAGCGCTGCTTGAGCCGTTCGCTCTGATCTTTGGGGAGAGCCGTGCGTTTACGCGTGCGGCTCTTCTGGTGTCAGAATTTGCCATGTACGGAATCGGATTTCCGTTGTTTGCCTGGCTGATGGGGCGCATTCCGTCCTGTGAAATGAAAGAAAAGAAGAACATCCATCCGGGTCAGTTTTTTGGGATGCTGGTTTTGTGCTATGGCCTGACCTATCTGGGCAATATGATCGGTGGAATTCTCATGGAGGCGGCAGGAGCGCTTCGGGGAGCAGATTACAGCAACCCGGTATCGGATGTGATCGATCAGATGGATGTGGGTATGATCATCCTCACTGCGGTGATCATTGCGCCGGTTATGGAAGAACTGGTATTCCGCAAGTATCTGGTAGACCGCCTGGTACCGTATGGACAGAAAACGGCAGTCGTGCTTTCCGGCCTGTTCTTTGGTCTTTTTCATGGAAACTTTTACCAGTTTTTCTACGCGGCCATTCTTGGAGGGGTGTTTGCCTGGATGTACAGCACCACCGGGCGCATCCGTTACAATATTGTTATGCATATGCTTATCAATCTGCTGGGCGGAGTTTTGCCTGTGGTATTGTCCCGGAGTGCGGATGCCGGGAATCTGTTTGCGTTTCTGGGCTATGGATTCCTGAACATTTTTGCTTACGTCAGCATGGTGATCGCTGTGATTCTTCTGGCATCCCATTACCGTCAGATCCACTGGTTTTCCGGGTGGGTATACTGGGAGGAAAACATGGCGCTTACCTGCCTGAAGGCACCTGGCTTCTGGTTCTTTCTGGCTGGAAGTGCTCTGCTGTTTTTACTGGGATAGTTTAAAATCTTAAATCTTTTTGTTGACAAGCAGACAATAAAAGGGTATGATACAAAATAAGATTAAGTGATGAGAGCAATGGCGTTCGAACAGCAGGTTCGGGCGCCTTTTTCATTGCTGCGCATATTGGGGCGGAGCCAGCGCGCGTCCGCTGATTTTGAGAGGAGACATACGGTTATGGATGATATCGACAGAAAAATTTTAAAGCTTTTGCAGGATAATGCCCGGGTTTCATTAAAGACCATAGCGGAAAATACCTTTCTTTCTTCTCCGGCCGTGTCGGCCCGCATTGAAAAACTGGAGAAAGACGGTGTCATTGCCGGATATCATGCGCAGGTTGACCCGATGAAGCTGGGTTACCATATCATTGCCTTTATCAATCTGGATGTAACACCGGAGGACAAACCAAAGTTTTACGCTTACGCGGAGAGCATTCCGAATGTGCTGGAGTGCAACTGCGTGACCGGAGAGTATTCCATGCTGCTTAAGGTGGCGTTCCAGAGTACCATGGAGCTGGATATTTTCATTGGCCAGCTGCAGAAATTCGGAAAGACCAGCACCCAGATCGTATTTTCTACCCACGTTGGCCCGCGTGGGGTAGATGTAGAAGAATAGGTTACAACAGATACTTCCTTTTCATATTGTAGTAAGAGAAGAACACAATATGGAAAGGAAGTATTTCTTTTGGCAGAAACAAAAAAAGTCATTCTGGATGCCGGACATGGCGGAAGTGTGGACCCGGGGGCGGTTTACCAGGGTCGGCAGGAGAAAAACGATAACCTGCGGCTGGCTCTGGCAGTCGGGCAGATTTTAACAGAAAACGGAGTTGATGTAGGTTATACGAGAGTGCAGGATGTATATCAGAGTCCGCTTCAGAAGGCACAGATGGCAAATAACTGGGACGCGGATTATTTCGTTTCCTTTCACCGGAATGCCATGCCGGTTCCGGGAACGGCTTCCGGCACGGAGAGCCTTATTTTTTCCCGGGGTGGCGAAGCGGAGCGCCTGGCTTCCAATATAAACGCAGAACTTGGGCGGATTGGCTGGAATGATCTGGGAACCATTGAGCGGCCCGGACTGATTGTTCTTCGGAAAACGGAGATGCCTGCGGTTTTGGTAGAAGTGGGATTTCTGGATAACGAGGCAGATAACCAGCGCTTTGACGCGCAGTTTGAACATACGGCCCAGGCCATTGCGGATGGGATCCTGATGACGCTGCGCATGCAGGAAGAGCAGCCAGAATATTATCAGATCCAGGTGGGGGCGTATGCGGATAAGGACCTGGCTCAAGGACTGCTCAGCCAGCTTCAGGCAGCCGGATATCCGGCATTTCTCATATATCAGAATGGCCTGTACAAGGTGCGGGTGGGCGCTTACTTAAATCTGGACAATGCGGCCTGGATGGAAAAAACACTGCGGACCGCCGGTTATCCGACACTGCTGGTGCAGGAGCCTGCAGTATATTAGAGGGCAGATGAGAAAAGACGACGGCATTTTTCTGACAGACAAAACAGTTTTAAATAATCAAACAATTTAGAAATATTGCACAAAGTAATCAAAATAAGAAAAGAAAAATAGAAAATAATCACAAAAACATGTTGACATATCAGAAACAATCTGCTATTATAAAGACAACAAAGAAAGAGAAACAAAAAAGGAGCAGAAAACTCCAGACAGGAAATCCGGGAACGAAACGGATTTCAAAAATCTAAGAAAAGGAGGTACGGACCGCCGAAATAGTTTAGCAACACCCTAAAGGTTTTCGGAAAGACCAGAACGAAACCTGATAAACTTTATTTGAGAAACCTGTTATAAACTGGAAAGAATTGTCTTAGCTGTATGACGAGAAAGTGCAGTCAGGGTGATAGATTTCAGAATCGGACAGGATGAAAAAAAGAAACAAACATCAGATAAGCAAATATCAGAGGGTCAGAGAAAACAAAAACTGAATAAGGAAACGTACAAACTGAAAAAGCGAGGTACAGTCCAGTGGACGAAGTGAATTAAAAGCGGGTATCAAAGATGTAAACCTTTGGTATCCGCTTAAATCATGTCTGCAGACCGTGCGTACTGGTAGTGCAGCCGCGTGGATTATATTAGAGCCCTTCCAGATTGAAATCCGGGGTGTATTCTTCCTTTGCGCTGCTTTTTTCCTGCATAAAGCCCTGGGTGAGCCCGAGGTCGAGAGCCGTGTCCACCACCTTCTGGTATTCATAGCTGGTGATACGGCGGTTCAGTTCCGGAAACTGCGGGTTCTTTTCATAGGGGGTATACTGACTCATCAGACTGATGTAAAAGCTGTCTTTTGGCAGATTTTCTGCGATCCAGTGCATCAGGCGGATGGAGTCTTCTTTTTGTCCGGGCAGTACCAGATGGCGGATAATGACACCACGGTCCATGACCGGCATGGATTCTCCCGGAATTTCACGAACATGCGGAGCTCCAGTCTGACGAATCATCTGGGAGATGGCGCTGGCGGCGGTCTGGAAATAGAACGGAGCCTGGGAATAGCGGGTGGAGAGCTCGGAGCTTTCATATTTGAGATCCGGAAGCCAGATATCTACGTAATCATGTAAGGCCTTTACCGTTTCGACGCGCTCGTAGCCGCCGCAGTTGTAAACAACGGGAATCTGAAGCCGGTCCTTGACCAGATCCAGGGCAGGAATGATCCATGGAAGAAAATGGGTAGCGGTTACAAGGCTGATGTTGTTGGCGCCCTGATCCTGGAGACGCAAAAAGGCATCGGCCAGTTCGCGGGTAGTCAGGGGTTTGCCGTATAAGTCGCGGCTGATCTTATAGTTCTGGCAGAAGCAGCAGCGCAGAGTGCAGCCGCTGAAAAACACGGTACCGCTTCCCTTTGTGCCGCTGATACAGGGCTCTTCCCAGAAGTGCAGGGCAGCCCGGGCGGCTACTGCGCCGGCGGGCGCCTGGCAAAAACCTCTCTGGGCGTTCCGGTCAACGCCGCACATGCGGGGGCAGAGCTGGCAGTGGCTGATCTGTGCCTGAAAATAAGATAAGATGTGGTCTGACATGATGGTACTCCAATCTGAAATATGATAAAATTTATGTGATTTCCAGTATACAGAAAGCGGCGCAAAATTGCAACGCCATCCAGGGCAGAGACAGCGTAGTTCTGGTCATGAAACTGGAAAGTCGTGGATGTTTTGAAAAGGAACTTGAAAAAGAACACTACATGTTGTATAATCAGTTCAGAACAAACGAGACAGTAAGTAATTCCTGAAGTGTTCGACAACCTTACCCATTTTGAACCTACATTACTGACTAAGGGATTCCTATATCTGCCGGCAGATGCCAGGCCTCCATTGAGTGGAAGGCAGAAACCAGCGTGCGGTTGCCCACCTAGCTTCGCTAGGCGTCAATAAGTAAGAACGGCACATTCGGGATTACAAAAGAGAAAAGAGCAGCGGAGAACCCGCTGCTTTTATTATGCTTATTTCTGTATCATTTCGTACAGTTTATTTTATCTTAACTTTATCTTTATGCCGTTGTGTGTTAAACTACAAATACTAATGCGGTGTTGCCATTTTGTGGCAGACGGAAGGAAAAACGTGATTAGCGTCTGTTTTTCGGGCAATACTGATTCCATGAAAGGAAACACAAATATGAAGAATGATAAGTACCGCACATACATATGCTGGGGGGTGACCGCACTGGCGGTTCTGCTGCTCCTGGTTGCGGCGGTGTTTGTGGTCATGCGCTGGTCCATGGTGGCGGCACTGGGCGCAAAGATCGCGCACATCCTTGCGCCGGTCATCTACGGAGCAGTGTTTGCCTACCTGCTGAATCCGGTTTACAACCGGGTACAGGCTGTGATTATGAAGCTGACGAAGGACATCATTCCGGATGAGACGGGCCGGAAGAGACTGGGAGGCTTTCTTGGCACACTGGCCAGCCTGTGCTTGCTGATCGCTGTGGTGGTTGGTCTTATTTCCATGCTGATTCCACAGCTCATCAGCAGCATCCGCGGTGTCATGGAGACCCTGCCATCCAGTATTAACAATCTGGAAATCTGGCTGGAAAAGGTTCTGGCAGACAATCCGGATCTGGAGCAGCAGGTGATGCAGCATTACGGCGCGGCGGCGGATTATCTGCAGAACTGGCTGACCAATGTGGTGGTGCCGAATATTTACCGGATCATCGGCAGCGTGTCCAGCGGCGTGGTTCTGGTGGTGCAGGCGGTGTTTGATATCCTCATTGGCCTTATCGTCATGGTTTATCTGCTGAATATGAAAGAAAAGCTGCTTGCGCAGGCCAAAATGATCATTTACGGGGTATTTCCGTTAAAGATCGCGAATAAAGTGATAGAGGAAGGACGGTATGTACATCAGGTATTTGGCGGATTCATCATCGGTAAGCTGCTGGATTCCCTGATCATCGGCCTGATCTGCTTTGTGCTTCTTGGTTTTGCCAATATGCCATATGTGCTTCTGGTCAGCGTGATTGTCGGTGTCACCAATGTCGTCCCGTTTTTCGGACCGTTCATCGGGGCCATTCCAAGCGCGTTCCTGATCCTGTTATCCGATCCGATGAAATGCCTGTATTTCCTGATCTTCGTCCTTCTGCTGCAGCAGTTTGACGGCAACATTCTCGGACCAAAGATTTTAGGAGATTCCACCGGACTTTCCAGCTTCTGGGTGCTGTTTTCCATTTTGCTGTTTGGCGGCCTGATGGGATTTGTGGGCATGATCATTGGTGTTCCGACCTTTGCGGTCATCTACCGTCTGGTGACGGAGTTCACTACCTGGCGGCTTGGGAAAAAAGCATTGTCTGGCAATATTGATGAATATGGCAGTCTGAACTACATTGACGAAACTGAGCAGACTTATATCAAAAAATAAGAGGCATTTATGAAAAAACGTAATATGATCCGGTGGATTCTTGGAATTCCGGTGATCGTCCTGACGTTAATCCTGGTGATCTTAATCTGTGAACCGGAAAAATCAGGAATTACCAGGGCGGCGGCTGCAAAGTCAGTCGCCCTTGCTGTTTTATCACCGGAGGAGCTAAAAGCATGGGAAAAAGAATATGGGGCGTCCCATTTTGCGGCAGATGAGGTAGGGGAGTGGTATGTGCCCTATCTGGATTATCTGTATGAAAACGGATATCTGGATGAAACGGAGACTCCGGCAGACCGGGAACACGCGGAGGACTTTTTGACCTACAGTGAAGCAGCCCGAATTGCACAGCAGGTTTCCGGCAGTCTGAAGCGGCTTGTACCGGGAACCCGTAAAAATGGGAAAAAGGCGTATCCGGAGGAAGACTGGTGGCTTCTCTATGACTCTCTGTTAAAGGAAGCGGATCCGGATGGCGCGGTACATACAGAAAGCATTCGCATTTACGGAACGCCGGAAAACATTCAGGGCTGTCCGGCCTGGACTGCGTATACCAGTCTTGGAACACTTACTTTTTATGGCCTGTCGCTGGATTCCTATGTGGATCATGAGCTGACTGTCTGGGTGCGGGATACAGAACTGATCCATGTGCAGAAGGACGAGGGCCAGAATACGCTGTACCGGAATGTATGGATTCTGGACGGGGACAGTCAGGGACTGATGGTATACATCGGAGATATCCAGCGCAAAATCCCGTTTCGGAAAAGCTACAAAAAGACAGATGAGCTGATCGGCAATCTGGCGGATCTTACCATGGAGCATGGAAAGATCACAAAGGTATCCGTGAAGAAAGAGCGCATCAGCGGAAAAGTCCTTTCCGTGCAGGATACGGCCATTGAACTGGAAGGGTACGGAAGCGTGCCGCTGGATGAGGAATACAAGGTATTAAAGGCCTATGGAGATGTAAAACGGCAGCAGCTTTCGGATATTCTGGTGGGAAGTGAGAGCCAGGAATTTGTAGTGGCGAAAGGGAAAATCTGCGCGGTGATCAAAGAGCGGGAGGACACGGCCGACAAGATCCGTGTATTGATTCTGGGAAATGGCTTTGAGAGCCGGTATCATGCGAAGCTTGAGATTACCTGCCCGGGCAGCGTCAAAGAAATTCAGGGAGATAAGGAAACCATGCTGGATCCCGGCGCGGTCATTTCTGTGGCTAGCGGAGATGGAACCTGCAGCGAACGTCTGGTCCTGGAACCGCAGGATGGCAATGAGCTTACCGTGACCAGCTTAAACCGGGCGCAGGGAACTCCGTCCTATGGCGGACGTCTGGAGATTCTGGATACAGAGGAAGGCCTGGTGCTGGTCAATGAGATTGAGCTGGAAGAGTATTTGAAGAAAGTTATCCCCAGCGAGATGCCATCAAGCTATGAGAAGGAGGCATTGAAAGCCCAGGCAGTCTGTGCCCGGACCTATGCGTTTATGCAGAGCAGAAGCAACACTTATAGTGCTTACGGTGCCCAGATTGATGACAGCACCCAGTTTCAGGTATATAACAATGTAGACCCGGATGAGAAGACGGCCCAGGCAGTACAGGAAACCTATGGAAAAATGCTGTACTATGACGGAAATCCAATCACAGCCTACTATTTTTCCACTTCCTGCGGCACAACCACCAACGCGGCCATCTGGGACAGTGATCCGGAAGATACGCCGTATCTGCGCTGCTTAAGTCTGCAGACGGCAAGAAGCCGGTTAAGCTTTGCCAGTGAGGAGGAATTTGCTTCGTTCATCAAAAAGAAGGATTTTTCTGCCTATGATTCCTCTTATCCGTTATACCGGTGGAATTTTAAGACGAACGGAACCATCATTGCGTCCCATGTGAGTGGAGTGGGAACGGTAACCAGTGTGTCTGTGACCGAGCGCGGACCGGGTGGCGTCGCCATGAAGCTTCTTGTAAAAGGCAGTGAAGGGGAAACCACCATATCCGGTCAGAACGCTATTCGCAGTGCTCTGGGAGACGCATCGATCCAGTTAAACTACGGTGTGGGGAAAACCTCTGAGGGCTGGTCCCTGCTGCCAAGCGGATTCCTGATCATAGAAGAAACCGGGACCGATGAAAACGGTGTGGCGCAGTTTCGTGTTTACGGCGGCGGCTACGGCCACGGTGTCGGTATGAGCCAGAACGGCGCCCAGGCCATGGCCAAGGCCGGTATGGGATACGAAGAGATTTTGAAATATTTCTACGACGGCGTGACCATCGAAGAAAAAAATAAATTGTAACTGTTCAGTAGGTCTGCGCATTCACTGCGCTGACCGTATGAAAACATGGGCTTGCAGGCAAAAATCCCATTGCCGAAGGCAATTTTCAATGGATTTTTGCCCGTAACTGTGAGGGTACTGAACAGTTACAATAAATTTTTTCTCCGGTGTGTATAAGAACGGAAGGGGAGGACATAATAGGAGTAGTACCAAAGAAAAGAGAAATACTTATCCTCCCCTTTTTAGTTAGGGCAGTGCCGGATGATGGCGCTGCCCGTTTCATTTATGAGTGATAAACGAGATGCTGACACAATGCAATCTGATACTGCTCCATCCAGTAGTTGATCTGGATCATGTAAGCCAGCAGCTGCGGCGCGGCCATGAGCTGGCCGTACCAGGGCTTTCCGTAATCGGATGGGCTTTCCAGAAAAGCTTCCACTTTTTTTCGGTCGAGGAAGGACAGGACCGGGGCGTGGCTGTCTGCCAGAATTTCCCGCATCTGGTTTACCAGAAGGGCTTCATAGGCGGTATCGTAGGTTTTGGGATAGGGTGATTTTCTTCGCCAGAGGATTTCATCCGGCAAAAGTCCGTTTGCGCTCTGACGCAGCAGGTATTTGGCAATGCCGTTTTTGGCCTTGATGTTCCAGGGCACGTTCCAGAGATATTCTACGATGCGGTGGTCGGCAAAGGGCACCCGGGCTTCCAGGCCGGAATGCATGCTGGTGCGGTCCATGCGGTTTAACAGGGTCTGCATGAACCATTTCAGGTTCAGCCAGGAAATTTCCCGGCGTCTTGCCTCTTTTGGGGTATCTTCGGCACAGCGGGGTGTTTCGAAAACGGACTGTTCGTAGGCATTCCGGACGTAAGAATCCATATCCAGAAATTCGATGAAATCATCGGAGAGCAGGACCTTCCGCGCGCTTAGGTCCATGGTCCAGGGGAAGGTGTGGGCTTCAAAGCACTCCTTTTTGTGGAACCAGGGGTATCCACCGAAGATTTCATCGGCGCATTCCCCAGTCAGCGCCACCTTGTGGGTGCGGCTGACCAAAGAGCAGAAATACAGCATGGAGGAATCCACATCGGCCATATTCGGAAGGTCGTGTGCCTTTACGGAGGCATAAAGCAGCTCTGCCTGGGACGGGCTGTCGCATTCCAGATTGTGCTGATCGGACCGCAGGTACTTGACCATGATATCGACATAGGGCCGGTCCCGGGATGGCTGAAAGGCGTTGGCAGTAAAATATTTGTCGTTGTCCTTAAAATCAAAGGAGAAGGTGGCGAGCTGTCGGTTCCTCTTTTTCAGTTCCGCGGCACACACGGCGGAAACCAGGCTGCTATCTACACCGCCGGAGAGGAAGGTGCAGATGGGAACATCCGATATGATCTGGCGGCAGATGGCATCCTGTACCAGAAACGCGGTTTTCTCAACGGTCTCTTCCTCGCTGTCTGTGTGGGGGTGGCTTTCCAGCTGCCAGTAACGGATGGTGTGCAGGTCGGTTCCGTGGCAGCAGAGATACGTGCCGGGCAGGACCTCATGGATGCTTTCAAACACGCCGCAGCCCGGAGTTCTTGCGGGGCCAAGGCTGAAGATTTCGTTCAGACCCCGTTTCCCAAGTCTTGGTGTGATGCCCGGAAAGGCAAACAGGCCCTTGATTTCAGAGGAGAAGACAATCTGGTCTTTCAATACCGTGTAGAACAGTGGCTTGACGCCCATTCGGTCCCGGAACAGAAAGAGACAGTCCTGAACCGGATCCAGGATGGCAAAAGCGAAGATGCCGTTCATCCGGGTGACAAAGTCCGTCCCATATTCCAGATAGCCATTCAGGATGATCTCGGTGTCGCAGCAGGTTTCAAAGGCATACCCCAATTGGATCAGATCCTGTTTCAGTTCATGGGAGTTGTAGAGCTCCCCATTGTATACAATTCCGAAGGTATGACCATTTACAGTCCGAAGCATGGGCTGGTGGCCGCTGCAGGGGTCGATGATGGACAGGCGCACATGGGCCAGACCGAAGTGGGAGGCCAGAAAGGTACCGGATTCATCCGGACCACGGTGCTTCTGCACAAAGTACATCTGCTCCAGGATGGAGCGGTATCGGGTGCGTTCTTTTAAATAGTCAAACTGATTCTGGTAAAATCCGGCGATTCCGCACATGAAGGAACCCTCCTTTTTGAAAATAAAAAAATACACACGGCAGCTGTACGCTGCAGCAAGTGTGAATGACTGCCAGAGCAGCTGATCCGTCACAGCAGAAAACAGGCTGCGGCAAGGGTGCAGGCAAAACCGATCAGGACCGGCGCCATGTTTTTGCTGGCCAGTTCGATGGGGCTGACATCGCAGATGGCGGCAACGGGGATCAGGCCCCAGGGAACCACGCAGCCTCCGCCAATAAAAATGGCGCTGATCTGCCCCAGCGCAGCCAGAATCGGAATGGAGGAGCCGGTGGCGGTTCCGAAGGTGCGGGCCAGGGCGCCGGTAAGCGGAAGGCCGGAGAAGCCGGAGCCGTCCAGGCCGGTCAGACCGCCGATGATGAGCTGGAGAAAGGCCGTCATGTAGCGGTTTAACGGAGTGTGGCCTGCCAGCCACAGCGCCCAGTCATTTAAGATGCCCCGGTCATAGGTATCGCCCAGAATCTGGCTGATGCCTTCCCCGCCCAGAAAGAAAAAGGCACCGATCACAATGACCGGAGCAAAGATGCGGATGGCAAACAGGAAGCCGTCGGTTAAGTATTCCGTTACCTTTTCCAGGGAACCGGCTCGAAATTCCAGAACAGCTCCCAGGCACATGAGGAGCACGGCAGTGCCGGCAACCAGGCTGGTGGCATCGCCGCCTTTTAAGTCCAGAAGGAGCATCAGGAGGATGTCAGCGAGGAAGGCCAGGGGCGTGAACACAGCAAGGAGGATAGAGGAACGGCTGGCAGATGTGTGTGACGGTTTATGGGATCCGGCTGGGGTTGTCAGGTGGTTTGAATTGTCAGGATTTTCCGCAGCGCGTGGGATTCCTCCATTTATGGCTTCCCAGTTCATCACAAACGCGGCAAGAACCGTGCCAAGTCCCATAATCCAGAACAGCGGCCGTCCCTGGGCGAGAATTTCACCGGCGGAGATCCCGGCGGCTCTTGCGGAAATAGCCGGGGCACCCTGGATCATCGCGTCGTAGCTTAAGGCAAAACCGTGTCCGGCCAGGTTCATGGCCATGGCCGCAAAGAGCGGGGACAGACCGGAATGTATGGCAATCGGCAGAATGATGGCACCGATTAAAGCCACAGATGGAGACGGCCACAAAAACAGGGAGAACAGAAACATGGTAAATCCCAGAAGCCACCAGGAAATCACCGGCCTTCGCATCACGCGGGACATGGGAGCCATAAGGAGCGCATCACTTCCTAAGTCCCGCAGGCATTTGGAAAAGGCGGTGACCAGGGCAATGGTGGCAATGACCTCCATGAACTGGCTGATGGCATAGATTACGGAAGTGAAGATAGCCTGCACGCCTCCGGCCAGGCTGTGGCGTCCGGCTGTGCCAATCAGGAACAAAAAGAGAATGCAGACAATGGGGGTATCTTTTCGCAGGATCATGGTAAGAAAAATCGCAATGACACCGGTCAGAAACAGCCAGTGCACCGGCGTCAGGACGATGGAAACTTCAGGCATGGAAACGATCTCCTGTCAGGTTCGGTTATGATCAGTTTATGCAGGCAGGGGCTGCGGCGCTTCTGGTTTCCGAAAAATACATGGAATGTGAAACCGGACGGTTGCATTCATCCCGGAATCTTCGTATAATAAGGAAACATGTGAAAGAAACACCAGTAACCAGTTACAGATTGAGACAGAAATGAGGACAGATATGAAAAATCTATTAGTTGGACAGTCTGGCGGACCTACCGCTGTGATCAATGCGAGCCTTTACGGTGTCGTGAAAGTAGCCCTTGCGTCACCGGAAATCGGCCATGTGTACGGCATGGTGAATGGAATCGAGGGCATGCTGCAGGACCATACCCTGGATCTTGGAGAAAGCCTTTCCGAGGAAGACCTGGAACTTTTAAAGCTGACACCGGCGGCCTATCTTGGCTCCTGCCGCTACAAGCTTCCGGAGAGCCTGACGGATGCTTTTTATGAGACCATCTTTGAAAAATTCCGCCGGATGGAGATCGGCTATTTCCTTTACATTGGAGGAAATGATTCCATGGATACGGTCAGTAAGCTTTCCCGCTACGCGGCTCATCACGGAAGCGATATCCGCTTTATCGGAATCCCCAAGACCATCGACAATGATCTGATCCAGACCGACCATACACCGGGATACGCCAGCGCGGCAAAGTATGTGGCAGCTTCCGTGCGGGAGATTGCCCTGGATGCATCCGTATATCAGCAGAAGGCAGTCACCATCGTGGAACTTATGGGACGCCATGCCGGATGGCTTACGGCAGCCAGTGCGCTGGCCCGCAAGTTTGAGGGCGACAACCCGGTACTCATTTACCTGCCGGAGGCAGATTTTGAACTGGAGCAGTTCGCAAAGGACTTAAAAGCAGCGCTGGAGAAACAGAACAGCGTGGTGGTATGCGTATCAGAGGGAATTTCCGATGCGTCCGGAACCTTTATCTGTGAATACGGGGATGAGGCCATGATAGATAACTTCGGTCACAAGATGCTGACCGGCTGCGGCAAAGTGCTGGAAAACTTTATCCGCCACCGCTTTGGCGTGAAGGTACGTTCTGTGGAGCTGAATGTAAACCAGCGCTGCAGTGGCATGCTGGCATCGGAGACGGATATCACGGAGGCGGCACTGGCCGGACAGAAAGGCGTGGAGGCAGCTCTGGCCGGGGAGACTGGAAGGATGGTAGCCTTTGAACGCGTACAGGCAGAGCCGTACCGCATGGAATGCCGTCTGGTGGATGTGAATGAGGTCTGCAATCAGGAGAAAAAGGTGCCTCTGGAATGGATCACCGGAAACGGCAGTGATGTAGGACAGGCCTTCCTCGATTACGCGCGTCCGCTGATTAAAGGAGAGCCGAAACGCCCTATGGAGGACGGAATTCCGAAATATCTGTACCGGAAAGGCTGATTTCCCGTATAAAAGATTTGCAAAATGCGGAGAAATGTTATATACTTATCGGGAATATGCACGTGAAGAACTTAACGTGCGCACAGGATTATAGAAAAAGGAAGGATATACAATATGGCAACCTTATTAGAAAACTGGAGAAACCTTGCCTATGGCAACGGTCTGGATGATAAACAGAGAGAGCAGCTGTGGACTGGCTATTTCACCATCGAGAAAGGCATCTACGAGCAGATCTTAAGCAACCCGGCAGAGGTTGTTACCGGCACTGTAAAAGAGCTGGCAGACAAGTACCAGACCGAGGTTCTGATTATGACCGGTTTCCTGGATGGCATCAACGAGAGCTTAAAGGGTTACGAGAACCCGATCGAGACCATGGATGAGAACACTCAGGTAAAGATCGAGATTGACCCGGAGAAGCTGTACTACAACATGGTAGAGGCAAAGGCTGAGTGGCTGTACAATCTTCCGCAGTGGGATTCCATCTTAACTGAGGAGAAGAGAAAAGAGCTGTACAAGCAGCAGAAGGCTTCCGGAACTGTTCGCAAGGCAAAGAAAATTTTCCCGAACGATCCGTGTCCGTGCGGAAGCGGCAAGAAGTACAAAAAGTGCTGTGGCAAGAACGCATAAGGAAATGAACGGTAAGCAGGAGTGTCTTTGGGACGTTCCTGCTTTTCTTTCTTAAGACGAGGGAATCCGGCAGACAGGATTCCGCGCGAATGTATCCGAAAAGGAGGTTAAAAACGTGGAGGCATATACAGGTTTTGCGACCGTGTACGATCTGTTCATGGATAATATCCCATATCAGGACTGGTGCGCATATGTGACCAGTCTTTTAAAAGAACACGGCGTGTCGGATGGTCTGGTTCTGGATCTTGGCTGCGGCACCGGAAAACTCACGCGGCTGCTGGCTGCGGAGGGTTACGACATGATCGGCGTGGACCTTTCCGAAGAAATGCTGGAGGTGGCTCTGGAACACGAGATGGAAGATCCGAAGCAGATTCTCTACCTGCAGCAGGACATGCGGGAGTTTGAACTGTACGGCACCGTCCGTGCCATTGTCAGCATCTGTGATTCCATGAATTACCTGGAGGATTATGAGGATCTGGTACAGGTATTAAAGCTGGCCAATAATTATCTGGATCCGAAGGGTGTTTTCATCTTTGATATGAACACCGTATACAAGTACCGGGAACAGCTTGGAGAGCAGACCATTGCCGAGAACCGGGAAGAGAGTAGCTTCATCTGGGAAAACTATTTTGATGAAGACGAGATGGTGAACGAGTACGATCTTACCCTGTTCATCCGGGAGGAGGACGGGCGCTTCTCGAAATATGAAGAAACCCATTACCAGAAGGCATTTGAAATCAGCGAGGTGCTGGAGGCTGTAAAAGAGGCCGGCATGGAACTGGTGGCCGTTTACGATGCCTTCACCAGACAGCCGCCAAGGAAAAACAGTGACCGTGTATATTTTGTTGTGCGGGAATGCGGCAAGTAACAGATCAGGAGGAATAAGACTATGTCAGACTATATTATCAGAGCAACTGCGGCAGAGGGTCAGATCCGTGCGTTTGCCGCTACGACAAGAGAATTGACCGAGTTTGCGCGCCAGGCCCACAATACCAGCCCGGTGGCAACCGCGGCTCTTGGCCGTCTTCTGACGGCAGGCGCCATGATGGGCGTCATGATGAAGGGCGCAGACGACATTCTCACCATTAAAATCGAAGGTGACGGCCCGATTGGCGGTTTGACCGTAACCGCGGATTCAAAAGGGGATGTCAAGGGTTATGCCTACAACCCGGAAGTCATGCTTCCGCCGAACGAGAAAGGAAAGCTGGATGTGGGAGGAGCTCTTGGCATTGGCGTGTTAAGCGTTATTAAGGACATTGGCTTAAAGGAGCCGTATGTAGGCCAGACCATCCTGGTGACCAGTGAGATTGCTGAGGATTTAACCTACTATTTTGCAACCTCTGAGCAGACTCCGTCCAGTGTGGCTCTGGGTGTGCTGATGAATAAAGACAACACCGTACGCCAGGCAGGCGGATTTATTTTACAGCTGCTTCCGGGGGCTTCCGAGGAAGTGATTTCCACTCTGGAGAACCGCTTAAAAGAGATCACCTCCATTACTTCCCTGTTAGACGCGGGCAATACCCCGGAGATGATCTTAGAGCATATCCTGGGCGATTTCGGACTGGAGATCCTCGATAAGATTCCGACCCGGTTTGCCTGCAACTGCTCCAGAGAGCGCATTGAGAAGGCACTGATCAGCATCGGCAAAAAGGAGCTGCAGGAGATGATCGATGAGGGCAAGACCATCGAGATGAATTGCCATTTCTGCAATAAGCATTATCCGGTGACGGTAGAGGAACTGAAGGGACTGCTGGAGAAAGCAACACGATAAACAGACGTCAAAGCGAATACGAAATATCAGGAGGTTGAGAAGAATGGAGCACAAGGCATGGCACCATTTTCTTACGATCACACAGCACAAGCTTCTGGTCATGCAGAATTGTTTTCGGGTGGGACTGTTTAAACAGGGACTGCTGCACGATCTTTCCAAGTACAGTCCGGCGGAATTTCTGACAGGAGTTCATTACTATCAGGGAGACCGCAGCCCTAACGCGGCGGAGCGCGAAGAAAAGGGATATTCTTCCGCCTGGCTCCACCACAAGGGCCGGAACAAGCACCATTTTGAATACTGGATCGATTTTTCCAGGACCAGCCAGGGGATTGCCGGAGCAAAGATGCCGGTCAATTACCTGGTGGAGATGGTCATGGACCGCATTGCTGCCTGCAAGGTGTACCGGGGAAAAGATTACACCGACGCGTCGGCCTGGGAGTATTATCAGCGGGAGCGTCCGTATCTGGACAGTGCCATGCACCCTGAGACGAGAGCGGAGCTGGAAAAGATTCTCATGATGTTAAAGCTTCGCGGGGAACGGAGCACCTTTTCCTACCTGCGAAAGCTTTTGAAAAAGGGCAGTTATTAACCTGCATGGTTCGGCGCTATCCGTGAAAGATATCTGCCGGATAATGATATACCTCGGCATAAGATTCCAGAACTTCATCGGAATCGGTGCCGGAGGGAATCAGTCCAGTGCAGTCGGTAACGGAAGCGGCGCGGACATCCAGCGTATCCGGATCATCGGTTCCATAAGGATCCTGTGTGGGAGCTTTTACGGGGGCGCCATCCGGCCTGACCGGGGGCAGCTCCTTTTTTCGTACAATTTCAAGATTTTGCAGCACATTATTTTTCATGAATTTCATCTCCTTTGTCAGCAGTATGCGCAGGATGGATGGATTCATGCAGACAAAAAAGTACCAGATTCTGAGCTTAAAAGAATCTGGTACTTTTTATATGGTTTGAAATTATTTCAGGCTTAGCTTCTGGAAGAACCGGCTACAACAACATTCTGTCTGCCGTTTTCATCGTCTGCAGCGCTTGTCTGGGAAGACTGCTGGTTCTGCTGGCTGCTGCTCTCAGAACCGGTGGTGTGGGACGGAATGCCGGAAAGGGTGGTGGTGCAGGTTCCGTCTGCGTTGAAGGTATAGCTTACGCCACTGATGGTCTTGGTGGTGCCTGCTACCATAACGCCGTTGGACGGATCGAAGTAGTAGGTTGCGCCGTTGACATTGTGGAATCCGGTCTGCATCTTACCGTCCTCACCGAAGAGATACCAGTTGCCGTCGATCGGCATAGCCACGTTCAGGGCGCAAATGCCGGAAGCCGGATCGAAGTAATATTTGGAACCGTCAATGGTCTTCCAGCCGGTACCGAGGGAACCGTCGTTCTCCATGTGGTAGTAGCTGCCATCCAGGTTCAGCCAGCCGATGACCAGAGTACCGTCGGACTGTGCGTAATAATATTTGTCGGTGGATACATCGTGGATCAGGCCGGTCAGCATAAGGCCGTTGGTATCAAAGAAGTATAATTCGTTATTGATTTTTTTGATGCCGGTGCACATGATGCCGGTGGAAAGGTCCATGTAGTAGTAGCCGTCATTGGTCTGGATCCAGCCTTTATATAAAGAACCGTCTTTATCGTAGTACATATAGTTATTTCCATTCTGAACCCAGCCGGTAGCTGCCAGGGAGGTGATTCCGGTAGCAAGGGTAACGGTTCCTAATACAGCTGCAGTCACTGCTGCAACAGCGTAACGTTTTATTCTCATAGTAAGATATCCTTTCTTTGGTTCATAGTGAGCTTATTACTTTTCATAAATCAGTATAACCTTGTGAAAACAGGGATTCAAGTGTTTTTGGGATTATTCAGAAAAATGTAAGATACCGGTGCTGTTTGTATCATGTGGGAAAACAGCATGGAAAATGCCGCAGGGACGGGGAGTCGCCTGCGGCAGATGAGTTTTGTTTTATTTGTGTTTTTCCTGATAATCCAGGGAAGCTCCGATAAAGCCCTTGAACAGCGGATGCGGACGGTTCGGTCTGGATTTTAATTCCGGATGGGCCTGAGTAGCCACGAACCACGGATGATCCGGAAGCTCGATCATCTCGACAATGCGGCCGTCCGGGGAGATGCCGGAGAGCATCATGCCATGTTCCTGCAGCACGGTGCGGTAGTCATTGTTGACCTCATAGCGGTGGCGGTGGCGCTCATGGATAGTTTCTTCGCCATAGAGAGCGTAAGCCTTGGAATTCTTGTTCAGGACACACGGATAAGAACCAAGCCGTAAGGTTCCGCCGATATCCTCAATGCCATCCTGATCCGGCATTAAATGGATAACCGGATGTGCGGTGGAAGGATCCAGCTCGGCACTGTGGGCGTCAGAGTAGCCGACGACATCGCGGGCAAATTCCACGATGGAAAGCTGCATGCCAAGACACAGGCCAAGGAACGGAACCTGATGCTCACGGGCATATTTGATGGCCTGAATCTTGCCCTCAATACCGCGGGAGCCAAAGCCGCCCGGTACCAGAATGCCGCTGACATCACCGAGAAGTTCACCGACATTCTCGGCAGTTACAGTCTCGGAGTCGATCCATTTGATGTTGACGCTGGCACGGTTTGCCACGCCGCCGTGTTTTAAGGATTCTACTACGGAGATGTAGGCATCGTGCAGCTGGATATACTTGCCGACCAGAGCCACGGTGACCTCTTTTTCCGGGTGCTTCCAGGCATCGATCATGGCGCGCCATTCTGCCAGATCCGGTTCCGGACACGGCAGGTTTAAGCACTGGCAGGCAACCTCAGCCAGATGCTCGTCTTCCATGGCAAGCGGTGCTTCGTAGAGAACCTCTACATCCAGGTTCTGGAGTACATGGGTCTTCGGAACATTACAGAAGAGGGCAATCTTGCTGCGCAGGCCGTCATCTAATGGATGCTCACTGCGGCATACCAGAATATCCGGCCAGATGCCCATAGCCTGCAGGTCTTTTACGCTAGCCTGGGTCGGTTTGGTCTTTAATTCACCGGATGCCTTTAAATAAGGAATGAGGGTAACATGGATGAGAATGGCATTCTCATGTCCTACCTCATGCTGGAACTGGCGGATGGCCTCCAAAAACGGCTGGCTCTCGATATCGCCAACGGTTCCGCCTACCTCAATGATGGCAATCTCGGTGTCGGTGGTGGAGTAGTTGCGGTGGAAGCGGCTCTTGATCTCGTTGGTGATGTGGGGGATCACCTGAACTGTGCCTCCACCAAAGTCGCCGCGGCGCTCTTTCTGGAGTACGCTCCAGTAAACCTTACCGGTGGTGACGTTGGAATTCTTGGTCAGGCTCTCGTCAATGAAACGCTCATAGTGGCCAAGATCCAGATCGGTCTCGGCACCGTCGTCGGTGACGAATACCTCGCCGTGCTGAACCGGGTTCATGGTACCCGGGTCAATGTTGATGTAGGGGTCAAATTTCTGCATGGTTACTTTGTAACCGCGTGCTTTCAGCAGACGTCCGAGGGATGCTGCGGTGATACCTTTACCGAGACCGGAAACAACGCCGCCGGTAACGAAGACATACTTTACAGGCATGGTAAAACCTCCTTATATGATATGGGGTGTGTAATGTGGAATTGAAACAAAATAATTCTCGAAAAAATAACGGAACTATTATACAGCGGTGCTATTCCAAAATCCAGATGTTTTTTCAAAACTTTATTTTTTTAAGTGGACTATTCTTGATTTATGGGAAAACTACCCTTATAATGGTTCATAAATGTAAAAAACAGGAGAAAAGACCTTTTATGGATAACCAGCAGAACAACAGTCAGCCGCAGGGCGGTGAGAATGGAAATCAGGGAAATAACGGCAAATTTCCGAAAAACCAGCTTCTCATTGTGCTGATCGCGGCTTTTATCACCTTTGCCATCGCAGGGTTCATGCGGGGCTATATGACAGACAAGAGCCAGAAGGAGATTACCTACGATGAATTCGTATCTGAGGTAGAACATGGGGATGTAAAAGCTGTCACCATCAAAAACTCCCAGATCGACATTGAGTATAAGGAAGACTCTGAGAAGTTTAACCCGATCTTAAAAACTTATACCGTTCCGGTGGAGCGGGATTACAAGCTGGCAGACCGTCTGCTTGCGGGCGGCGTAGAGATCCGCAGGGAACGCCAGGACAGCATGGCCATGATCGAGTCTCTGGTCAGCTTTATCCTTCCGTTTATCCTGATTGTTGTCATGATGAATTTCATGATGAAGCGCATGGGCGGCGTGGGAAAGAGCACCGCCAAGATGTACATGCAGAAAGAAACCGGTGTTACCTTTGCGGACGTAGCCGGTGAGGATGAGGCGAAGGAATCCCTGGTAGAGCTGGTGGATTTCCTTCACAATCCGGGCAAATACACCCACATTGGCGCGAAACTGCCGAAGGGCGCCCTGCTTGTGGGTCCGCCTGGAACCGGCAAGACCCTGCTTGCCAAGGCGGTAGCGGGAGAGGCCGAGGTTCCGTTCTTCTTTCTGTCCGGCTCTGACTTTATGGAGATGTATGTGGGCGTGGGCGCTTCCCGTGTCCGCAGTTTATTTAAGCAGGCACAGCAGAATTCTCCGTGCATCATCTTTATCGATGAGATTGACTCCATCGGCCGCAGCAGAAGCGGTGTGAGCGGAGGCGGAGAATCCGAGCAGCAGCAGACCTTAAACCAGCTGCTTTCCGAGATGGATGGCATGGATACGTCCAAGGGCCTTTTGATCCTGGCAGCCACCAACCGTCCGGAGGTGCTGGACCCGGCACTTCTTCGTCCGGGCCGGTTTGACCGCCGTGTCATTGTAGACCGCCCGGATCTGAAGGGACGTGTGGAAATCTTAAAGGTACACGCGAAGAATGTAGCCCTGGATGAGACAGCAGACTTACAGGCCATTGCGCTGGCAACCGCAGGAGCCGTTGGTTCCGACCTTGCCAACATGATCAACGAGGCTGCTATTCTGGCTGTTAAGAACGGCCGGAACGCGGTAAGCCAGAAGGATCTCTTTGAGGCAGTGGAAGTGGTTCTGGTGGGCAAAGAAAAGAAGGATCGTGTCCTCAGCAAGGAGGAACGCAGCATTGTTTCCTACCACGAGGTAGGCCATGCCCTGGTAAGCGCTTTGCAGAAGGACGCGGAGCCGGTTCAGAAGATTACCATTGTGCCAAGAACCATGGGTGCTCTTGGTTATGTGCTGAATGTGCCGGAGGAGGAGAAATACTTAAACAGCAAGAAAGAGCTGGAGGCCCAGATCATTGTATTTCTGGCAGGCCGCGCGGCGGAGGAGATCGTATTTCACTCTGTGACCACCGGTGCCGCCAACGATATTGAGAAGGCCACCAGTATTGCCCGTGCCATGGTAACCCAGTATGGCATGTCCGATAAGTTTGGACTTATGGGACTGGCAACGCGCCAGGATCAGTACTTATCCGGCCGTACCGTGATGGATTGCGGAGAGGCTACGGCCGCTGCGGTAGACGATGAGGTCATGCGGATCTTAAAGGATTCCTATGAGGAGGCAAAACGCCTGCTTTCAGAGAACCGGGATGTGCTGGATCAGATCGCCGCATTCCTCATTGAAAAGGAGACCATCACCGGAAAAGAGTTTATGCAGATCTTCTGCCGCTGTAAGGGAATTCCGGAGCCGGAAGAAGCAGGTGAGGTATCTGCACCGGAGAATCAGGACGAAGCGTAAGGCTTTACAATAATCAGAAAGCTGCGCCTGCAGTCTGACCAGATGAGTGGTCAGGCTGTGGGCGCAGCTTTTTTCAGCGCTTTTTTTACAGCATTTAAAAGTACCTGGGACGTATAGCGGGTTTCTTCCGGGTAGTTTAAATTTTCCAGAGACTGGGTGCTTAAGATCTGATCCGTGAGATGGCTTAAGGATGGCTGCATGAGGGGGTACATGGTCTCCACGGCATCACTTAAAGGTGTCATGGTAATGGAAGTGATCCGGTCTGCGTCCACCGTTACCTCCACATTGACCTCCTGGGCCCCCAGGCTGATGGAGGAGGTGTAGATACCCGGTATGTACTGCGCGTTTGCGGAGGCGGGCGTATCGTTTTTTCCTGAGCGGAACATAACCAGCAGAAGCAGGATCAGCAGGATCCCGAAGCCGATAAAGATGGCGGTGTAGATGATCTCTTTCATTCGAAGGACGACGATCCTGGTTTTGGAACTCATGGGAGACCTCCGGGGATGTTTGTTATAATCTATTCTCAGGGATTCTCTTTTATGCTATACTTAAGGGAACGTATTCAGACCAGAAATTTTGATACAGGAAAGGAAAACAACATGGCATTGCAGCTGATTTTGGGCGGTTCCGGCTCGGGAAAAACCACATATCTGTATGACGAGGTGATCCGCCTTTCCATGGAACATCCGCAGGAGCAGTATTTTCTGATCGTGCCGGAGCAGTTTACCATGCAGACCCAGAAGGACATCGTGACGAGACATCCAAACCACGGAACCATGAACATTGATATTGTAAGCTTTGCCCGTCTGGCTTACCGGATTTTTGAAGAATTGGCGGTGGAAAATCTTTCTGTGTTGGACGACATGGGAAAATCCATGGTGCTGCGCAAGGTGGCAGCGGCCCAGAAGCGGCAGCTGGTGTTATTTGGCGGGCAGTTGAACAAAACGGGTTTTGTGGGACAGTTGAAATCCATGCTTTCCGAATTTTATCAGTATGGCATTACGCCGGAGGCACTTCGGGAGATGGCGCCATCCGCAAAATCTCCGCTGCTGCAGCAGAAGCTGGAGGATCTGGCTTTGGTGGAGCAAAGCTTTCAGGAGTATATTGAAGGGCATTATATTACGACCGAGCAGGTGCTGGATGTACTCTGCCGCTTAATCCCTGAGTCAAAGCTGATCCGAAACAGTGTCATTGCCCTGGATGGCTACACCGGTTTTACGCCGGTTCAATACCGTCTGGCAGAATTGTTTCTGGTTTACGCGAAGCAGGTTTATGTGACGGTGACAGCAGATGAAGCGGCAGGCATCTATGGAAAAATGGGAATCCAGAATCTGTTTTACATGAGCCGGCAGATGGCAGTGCGCCTGTCAGAGATCGCTGAGAAAAATCAGGTGAAAAAACTGTCGGACATTGTGCTGAACGATCAGAAAAACCGTCGTTTCGCACAGCACCCGGAGCTTGCCTGGCTGGAACAGAACCTGTTTCGTTATGGAACGAAAAATACGTACACAGGAGAACAGACAGGAAGTATCTCCTTTTTTCAGGCATCGAACCCGTCAGGAGAGGTCAGCCACATTGTTCATGAAATTCAACGGCTGGTGCAGGAGGGAAAGGTCCGCTACCGTGAGATTGCCGTGATTACAGGGGACCTTCCGGGTTACGGAAAAGAGATCGCCCATCAGTTTACCCAGAATCAGATCCCGCATTTTCTGGACGATAAAAAAAATGTGCTGGACAACTGCCTGGTGGAGCTGATCCGCGCTTCGCTGGAAGCCGTGCGCCAGGATTTTTCCTATGAGAGCGTGATGCGGTTTTTGCGGACCGGCCTGGTGAGCCAGGACCGCATCATGATGGACCGTCTGGAAAACTATATTCTGGCTATGGGAATCCGGGGAGGAAAGCGTTTCCGGCAAACCTGGGAGCAGACCTACCGGGGCGCCGGAGACTTAAATGTGACAGAGCTGAACACCTTTAAAGAGCAGGTCCTGGCACCGCTCTTTGCCATGCAGGAGGCATTTAGGCAGGAGCACATTACCATAGCAGGCATGACGGCGGCAGTAGTTACTCTGCTTACGGACTGCCGCGCAGAAGAAAAATTAAACAGTTATCAGGAATACTTTACAAAGATCGGGGAACACCGCCTTGCAAAGGAATATGGACAGGTGTACGGTCTTGTGACGGAACTGTTAAAGCGCCTGTCGGATCTTCTGGGTGAGGAGTGCGTAAGCCGGAAGGAGTATCTGGAAATTCTGGATGCCGGTTTTGCGGAGCTGAAGGTGGGCGTGATCCCGGCGGTGGCAGACCGCGTCGTGGTGGGAGATATCACCCGAACCCGCCTTGCGCACATCAGGGTGCTCTTTTTTGCGGGCGTCAATGATGGGATCGTCCCGGCAAGAAAAGAAAAAGGAAGCCTGCTTTCGGACCGGGACCGGGAATTTTTAGGGGAACATCATATGGAGCTGGCGCCTACAGCAAAGGAAGAAAGCTTTCAGCAGCGGTTTTACCTGTACCTGATGATGACAAAGCCGTCAAAGCAGCTGGTTCTGTCCTGGTGCCGGACCGGTGCAGACGGAAAGAGCCGCCGCCCGTCCTTCCTCATCGGGGAATTGCGGGCCATGTTCCCAAACGCGGTTCTGATTGATCAGGAGACCCAGGGAGATACGGAAATTTATTCCGTGGCGGAGGCAAAGCGGAAGCTGTCCGCACAGCTGGGCCGATACCGGGACGGACAGATTGGCATGTCAGTGGAAGAAGCAGCTTCTGCATCGGAAGAACAGAGGGAACGGGACGCGGAGAGCGCGCAGTTTCTGGAACTGTACCGCTGGTTTGCTTTATCAGAAACATACCGGGAGACTTTGTGTCATCTTACGGACGCGGCCTTTTTCGTCTATGAGAAACAGGGCATTTCCCATGCGGTGGCAAAAGCCCTGTACGGGGAAATTTTAAGCGGCAGCGTGACCCGTCTGGAGCAGTACGCGGCC
This sequence comes from Ventrimonas faecis, assembly GCF_040096075.1. NCBI lineage: Bacteria > Bacillati > Bacillota > Clostridia > Lachnospirales > Lachnospiraceae > Ventrimonas > Ventrimonas faecis. Next base: position 8,142 of record NZ_JBBMFJ010000033.1, on the reverse strand, counting down.
TGTGCCTACGGCCATTTCCTCAAATACGGTCTGGAGCTTCTGGAACGGAAATGCTATGAGCTGGCTTCCTCTGACATAGGAACGCTGTTCCATGAGTCCATCGACTTGTGCTTCCGTCAGGTGAAGGAAAAACAGTACGACTGGCATACCATGACCGATGAGACCAGAGACGCGCTGGTGGAGGAATGTGTGGCTGCGGTGACAGAAAATTACGGAAATACAATCCTTGGAAGCTCAGCGCGAAACCGCTATCTGGCCCAGCGTGTGGGGCAGATTACCAAACGGACGGTGTGGGCTCTGCAGCAGCAGATTAAAAAAGGAGATTTTGTCCCGGCGGGCTTTGAGGTATCCTTCTCCGCGGCAGACAATTTAAGCGCCATGAAAATTGCCCTCTCGGAGAGTGAGTCCCTTCATCTGCGGGGACGGATCGACCGCATGGATGTCTGCGAGGACGGAGAAAAGGTCTATGTCAAGATCATTGACTATAAATCCGGCAGTACCTCCTTTGATCTGCTGGCCCTGTACTATGGCCTGCAGCTTCAGCTGGTGGTCTACATGGATGCGGTGACGGAGATGGCACAGAATCATTATCCGGGAAAAGAAATCGTTCCTGCGGGCATTCTGTATTACAATATCGCGGATCCGCTGGCAGAGAAAAAAGGGAATCCGGATCCGGAGCAGATCGACGCGGAAATCTTAAAGAAGCTTCGCATGAATGGCCTCGTGAACAGCGAACTGGAGGCGGTCCGGCATCTGGACCGGACCATCGAGAAGGAATCCGACGTGATTCCGGTTGTCTTAAAGGATGGAGAGGTGCAGACGGGAAGATCTTCCGTGGCAAACCGGGAGCGTTTTGCGCGGTTAAGCCAGTTTGTACACCGGAAATTAAAGGAAGCCGGACAGGAAATCCTGGACGGCGAGATTGGCGTGGAACCGTACAAGAACGGCCAGCGCACGGCCTGCGATTACTGCCCGTACCATGCGGTCTGCGGGTTTGACCGGAAGACATCCGGCTATGAATTCAACCGGTGGAAGAACCGGAAAACAGAGGAAATCTGGGAGGAAATATGCAGAGAGCAGCAGTAAACTGGACCCGGGAGCAGAGCCAGGTCATTGAGAGCCGCGGAAAGAACCTGCTTGTCAGCGCGGCGGCAGGAAGCGGAAAAACGGCAGTTTTGGTAGAGCGCATTATCCGCATGGTGACGGAGGGGGAAAATCCGCCCGGAATCGATGAGCTTCTGGTGATGACCTTCACCAACGCGGCGGCGGCAGAGATGCGGGAACGTATCGCGGCGGCCATTGAGCAGAAATTAAAGGAAGATCCGCAAAACGAGCATCTTCAGATGCAGGCCACACTGGTTCATCATGCCCAGATCACAACCATCGACAGCTTCTGCCTGAATGTGATCCGGGAACATTTTAACCAGCTGGATCTGGACCCGGCTTTCCGCATCGGAGATGAGGGCGAGCTGCTTCTCATGCGGGCCGATGTCATGACAGAGCTTTTGGAGGATTCCTACGCCGCCGGGGACAGCCGGTTTGAGCAGTTTGTGGAGACCTTTGCCCAGGGAAAGACCGATGCCGGAATCGAAGACTACATCATGCAGGTCTACAGCTTTTCTCAGAGTAATCCGTATCCGCACCAGTGGATCGCGGACTGCCGCAGGGAACTGGCCGATGAGCAGTCTGGTCCGTGGATGGAGTTCCTTTTGCAGGATTTGAAACGCCAGGCCGCAGAACTGCGGGTCCAGATGGAGGATGCCAGCGATACCTGCCGGGACGATGCATTCCTCTGTGCCTACGAGTCGGCATTTTCGGAGGATGTATTTCTGTTAAAACGGCTTTCGGAGGTGGAAGATTTTCCGGCCTTTTATGCGATTCTTGCAGGATCCGGGTTCAGCCGCCTGGCCACGGTGCGCAGCAAAGAGGTGGACCCGGAAAAGAAGGCTTATGTGACCGGCTGCCGTGACCGGGTGAAGACGGCTATCAAAAAAATGAAAGAGCTGTACGCCTTTGATACGCTGGAGAATATGTTTGCCGATCTGGAGGGAACCAGGGAAGCAGCAGGCGTGCTTCTGGACCTGGCAGAAAACTTTGCAGAGCGGTTTCAGGCGAAAAAACGCGATAAGAACCTTGTGGATTTTAATGATCTGGAGCATGAGGCCTTAAAGGTGCTGATCCGCGTGGAAGAGGACGGAACGCGCACCTATACGGATGCGGCAGATGAACTGAGCATGCAGTACCGGGAGGTGCTGGTGGATGAGTACCAGGACAGCAACCTGGTGCAGGAGGAACTGTTAAAGGCGGTATCCCGTGAGCGTTTTGGCCAGCACAATGTGTTTATGGTGGGCGATGTAAAACAGAGCATTTACCGGTTCCGTCTGGCCAGACCGGAGCTGTTTCTGGAGAAATACCATGCCTACCCATCAGAGCCGGAGGAAGATGGCCCGGATCTGAAAATCGAGCTTCACCAGAATTTCCGAAGCCGGGATACGGTTCTGACTGGCATCAACGACATCTTTTATCGGATCATGACGGAAAATCTCGGAAATATCCGCTACACGGAGGATGCGGCCCTGCATCCCGGCGCGGTTTTTGCGGAGACGAAGGAGCCGGAGCGGGTGGGCGGACTGCCGGAGCTTCTTATGGTGAATACTGGAGATGAAGCCCTGGCCGGACTGGATGAGGAAGCAGCAGACTATACGGCGAAGGAGCTGGAGGCAAAGCTGATTGCCGCAAAGATCCGGGAGATGACGGATCCGGAACACGGCTTTCTTGTCTGGGATAAAAAGCTTGGCGAGAACGGCGGTTACCGCACGGCCCAGTACCGTGATATGGTCATTTTGCTGCGCAGCACGACAGGGTGGACAGAGACACTTTTGCAGATTCTTTTAAATGAAGGGATCCCGGCCTACGCGGAGTCCCGCATGGGATACTTCAATACACTGGAAGTAGAAACCGTTTTAAGCATGCTGGCAGTGATCGACAATCCCATGCAGGATATTCCGCTGGCGGCAGTGTTAAAATCTCCGGTAGTGGGCATGAGTGACCGGGAGCTGGCCGAAATGATGGCAGATTACCGGAACTGCGCAGATAAGGGACAGGACCGCGGCATTTATGCAGCTGCTGTGAGCTGGGAACGCCTGAAGGCCTTTTTTGAGAATCTGGAGCGGTTTCGGCTGCTGGCTTCCTATCTGCCTATCCATGAACTAATCTACCGGCTTTACGAGGAAACCGGTTATTACGATTATGTCTCAGCCATGCCGGCAGGAGAGACCAGGCGGGCCAATCTGGACATGCTGGTAGAGAAGGCGGCAGAATATGAAAAAACCAGCTATAAGGGCCTGTTCCACTTCATCCGCTACATTGAGAACCTGAAAAAGTACAACTCCGATTTTGGCGAGGCGTCCACCGTTGGGGAAGAAGATAACACTGTGCGGATCATGAGTATCCACAAGAGCAAGGGCCTGGAGTTTTCCATTGTTTTTCTGGCGGGAATGGGAAAGAAATTCAACAAGCAGGATGTGTACGGGAAGGTGCTGATCGACCCGGAGCTGGGCATTGCCACAGACTATCTGGATACAGAACACCGGGTGAAGGCTTCTACCATCAAGAAAAATGTGCTGCGCCGGAAGATGGAGCTGGACAGTCTGGGAGAGGAGCTGCGCGTGCTTTATGTTGCCATGACCCGCGCAAAGGAAAAACTGATTATGACCGGAACAGACCGGAATCTTGGAAAGACTCTGGAAAAATACAGCCAGATTCCGCTTGCAGGTGGGCAGATTCCTTATACCATTCTTTCCGGTGCAGCTTCTTATCTGGACTGGGTTCTTATGTGTACCGGGCCGAAAGGGAATGGCCTTCGGATTCAGGTAAAAGAAATTCCGGTCATGGAGTTTGTCGGAGAAGAACTGGGGCGCCAGGTTCAGAAAAAGAGCGCGAAGGACGCTTTGGCGGAACTGGATCTGAATCAGGAATACGAAGACAGTTTCGGAAAACGTCTGCGGGATCATCTTGGCTTTGTCTATCCTTATGCAGCGGATGTGACGCTGCATATAAAGATGTCGGTATCGGAACTGAAAAAAATGGGACAGCTCACCGATGATGAGGAGGCGGAAACGCCGTTTGAGGCAGTGCTTTTGTGGCCGGAGGAATTTGCGGATCCCGGGGAAGACGCAGGTGTGGAAGAAAACCAGAATGCGCAGGCGGATTCCGGAGCCGGTGCCGCCCGCGGCACCGCCTACCACCGCGCGCTGGAGCTGCTTCCCTTTGACCAGATCCAGAGCCGGTCAGATGTGGAAACCTGGCTGGAACGGTTTGCGGAAGAAAAACAGTATCCGGCAGAGAATCTTAAGATGGTGGATTGTGCCGTAATCTGGAATTTCCTGCAGTCGGAGACCGGACACCGGATGGCAAAGGCCCAGGCGGATGGAACGCTTCATAAGGAGCAGCAGTTTGTCATGGGCATTCCGGCCCGGGAAGTTGGGCCGGTGGACAGTGATGAACTGGTGGTGATCCAGGGTATCATTGACGCCTACTTTGAGGATGACGGCGAACTGATCCTGGTGGACTATAAGACGGACCGGACCTGGAGCAGCCGGGTCCTTCTGGACCATTACAAACGGCAGCTGGACTATTATGAGCGGGCGTTAACGCAGCTGACCGGGAAAAAAGTCCGGGAAAAATGGATCTATTCCCTGACGATGCAGCGGGCCATTCCATGTTGAAAACAGAAAATCTGCATTGCATAATTTTCCAAAAAGTGGTAGCATTCTAAAGGCGCGGCGCGCGTCATGGATTTTATGACGGCGCCGCCGCAGATTTTAAGGAATGTGAGGATAATGTATTATGATGAAAGACCTGACCGAGGGAAATCCGCAAAGCCTTCTGTGGCGTTTTACGATTCCCATGTTCATCAGTGTGATTTTTCAGCAGCTTTACAACATTGCGGACAGTGTAATCGCGGGCCGTTTTGCCGGTGAGGACGCACTGGCAGCAGTTGGCGCTTCGTATCCGATCACCATGATCTTCATGGCAATCGCAGTGGGAAGCAACATCGGCTGTTCGGTGGTCATTTCCCAGTTCTTTGGCGCGAAGCGCTATGAACAGATGAAAACCTCCGTGTACACCACGCTGATCTCTGCTTCCGTGCTTTCCGTAGTGCTGACGGTATTCGGACTTCTCGGAAGCCGCTTCCTGATGCGCATGATCCAGACCCCGGAAAATATTTTCAGCCTGGGTGATCTTTACCTGCGGATCTATATCGGAGGCTTTGTGTTCCTGTTCTTATATAATGTAGCAACCGGTATTTTTACATCACTGGGTGATTCCAAAACGCCGCTGTATTTTCTGATCGGTTCTTCTCTGGGCAATATTTTCCTGGATTACTGGTTTGTGGCAGGACTGCACTGGGGTGTAGCCGGTGTGGCGTGGGCAACCTTTATTGCCCAGGGCATTGCCTGTGTGCTGGCACTTATCACCATGGTAGGCCGGTTAAAGCAGATTAAGACGGAGAAGAGGGCAGCATACTTTTCTGCCGATATGTTAAAGCGGATTGCCCGCATTGCGGTTCCAAGCATCCTGCAGCAGAGTTTTGTCTCCATTGGAAATATTTTCGTGCAGGGACTGATCAATTCCTTTGGATCCTCCGTCATTGCCGGATATTCCGCAGCCATCAAGCTGAATACCTTTACCATCACCAGTTTTACGACACTTGGAAACGGAATTTCCAGTTTTACAGCTCAGAATATCGGTGCCGGAAAGGTGGACCGCGTGAAGGCAGGAATGCGCGGGGGAGTAAAGATGGGCCTTCTTCTTGCGGTTCCGTTTATTGTGGCATTTTTCGGTTTTGGCCGTGCCATGATGTCCCTGTTTATGCAGGAGGAGAGCGCGGTAGCCATGGCAACCGGTATCCAGTTTCTGCGGATCGTATCTCCATTTTATGTGGTGATTGCGTTAAAGCTGGCCTCTGACGGCATGCTCCGTGGTGCCGGTGCCATGAAGGAGTTCATGCTGGCAACCTTTTCTGACCTGATCCTGCGTGTAGTGCTTTCCTTTGTGTTCGCCTCTTTTCTGGGTGTGACCGGAGTCTGGCTGTCCTGGCCGTTTGGCTGGGGCGTGGGAAGTATCCTGTCGTTATGGTGTAACCGCAATGTGACAAAGCGTCTGGAGAAGACCTTTGCGTGAAAGGAATAAAGATTCATGAAAAAGAAAAAACAGCAGGGAAGCTGTGAAAGCTGTATGTACTATGAGTATGATGAAGATTACGAGTGCTATGTGTGCGAGGTCAATCTGGATGAAGACGAGATGGCGCGTTTTATGGAGGACCGTTTTTATGACTGTCCATATTACCGCCTGGGCGATGAATACATGATCGTGCGCAAACAGATGTAAGATGTCATGGAGGGGAACAAACGATGAAAAACAAGAATTTCTGGATTTTGCTTTTACTGCTTCTGGCAGGAATCGTACTCGGCGGTTTTCTGGGAGAGGCCACCAAGAGCATCAGCCTGCTGTCCTGGCTGAATTTTGGACAGTCCTTTGGGTTAGACACTCCGCTCGTATTAAATCTCGGCGTGCTGGTCATCACCTTTGGACTGACCATTCGCATTACCATGGCCAGCATCATCGGCGTGGCCATTGCGCTTTTGATTTATCGTTATCTGTAGGAGTTTGCGATTGAGGGGTATGGGAGAAGAATGATGGAACAACCAGCAAAAAAATCAGGGAAAACCTATGAAATGGACATGTGCAACGGACCGCTTTTTCCGAAAATTGTAGCTTTTGCGGTTCCGCTGATCCTGTCCGGTATTCTGCAGCTGTTGTTTAACGCAGCGGATATCATTGTGGTGGGACATTTCGCGGGCAGGGAATCCCTTGCTGCGGTTGGTTCCACCACAGCGCTCATCAACCTGATGATCAATGTGTTTGTGGGACTTTCCATTGGCGCAAATGTTCTGGTGGCCCAGTATTCCGGGGCGCAGAAATGGAAGGACCTGGAAGAAACCGTCCATACGGCCATGATGATTGCACTGGCCGGAGGCATTCTTCTGATCTTCGTGGGCGTGTTCTTTTCCGGCCCGATGTTAAGCCTGATGGGAACGCCGGATGATGTGCTGCCGTTAGCAGCCTTGTATCTGAAGATTTATTTTATCGGCATGCCGGCAACATTGACTTATAACTTTGGTGCCGCAATCCTGCGGGCCGTTGGCGATACCAGAAGACCGCTGTATTTTCTGCTCTTTGCGGGGGCGGTCAATGTAGTGTTAAACCTTGTTTTTGTCATCGGTTTCTCCATGGGAGTGGCGGGCGTCGCAACGGCAACCGTAGTGTCGGAGTGCATTTCCGCGGTGCTGATCGTGCGCTGCCTGGCTGGTTCCGATTCTGCCTACCGGCTTTGCCGGGAGAAGCTGCATCTGACGGAGTCCAAGGTAAAGCTGATCATGAAGATTGGCCTGCCGGCGGGATTTCAGGGTGCGATCTTTTCTGTGTCCAACGTGCTGATCCAGTCCTCCATCAATTCCTTTGGTTCCATCGCCATGGCGGGAAGCACGGCTTCTGCCAATGTGGAGGGATTTGTGTACAATGCCATGAACGCGGTTTATCAGACTGCACTCAGCTTTACCAGCCAGAATTATGGCGCGGGAAAGATGAAGCGTGTTACCAAAATCCTGCTGTACTGTCTGGGACTGGTGGTCATGGTGGGCGTTGTGATGGGCGGCGGAGCCGTGTTATTCGGTCCGAAGCTGTTACAGATTTACTCCTCTGATCCGGAAGTCATTTCCTATGGCATGATGCGTATGCGGATCATCAACGGAAGCTACTTCCTGTGCGGCATCATGGATACCATGGTGGGCGGCCTGCGCGGTCTGGGATATTCCGTTGTTCCGATGCTGGTATCCTTAACCGGTGCCTGCCTGTTCCGCGTGGTATGGATTTTTTCTGTATTCGCCATGCACCGGACACTGACCACGCTTTATATTTCTTATCCAGTCAGCTGGATCATTACGTTCACGGCTCACATCATCTGCTATATCGTGATCCGGAAACGGCTTGCGGCGCGCAGAAAACCACGGGATTAAATTGTGAAAAAGAGGCTGTCGCAACATTGGCCCCAGATGTGGAGGGGCCAATGTAGATCGG
>NZ_JBBMFJ010000032.1:0-39822 GCF_040096075.1 Ventrimonas faecis | reverse complement strand
ACCGATTTCGCCCCCATTTGGGCATAAAGCAGGGCTGCCGCCCAGCAAAAAATATTTGATAGTGCGACAGACCCTTTTTGAAGTTAAAGTTGGAATATAAATTGTAGAGCCGTATACGAGACCCGTACGTACGGTTCAATGGGAGGGGCGAGAAATTTATTCTCCCTCTACCCTATTTGCTTTTTATTTCGTTTTTTCCGAAACAGCGGAGGCCTGCTGGTTTTCCAGAATGAAATCCAGGATGTATTTCAGGCACTGCTGTTCCCGGGAAAAGAGTACATTGTGGGTGCCGCCCTCGATCAGGCGAAGCTGACTGTCCGGAATCTGTTCTGCCATCCAGCGGGTATGAGAGGTCTTGATGAGATCCCGGGTTCCGGCGAGAAGGAGAACGGGTGCCTGGATCTTCTGCAGGCGGTTGGCTGGCAGATTCGGGGAATCGGTTAAAAGAGCATTGAGCTGCAGACGGTTTTCAAGCTGTTTTTGAAAAGAGCAGTCTGGCAGGCAGTTTTTCAATATACCCAGAACAGAGCCGGTTAACTGTGTGCCAAGCCGCACCGGAAGCCGCAGTCCGTGGGGCAGGGCATTCCCGCTGGCGGAGATAACAGCCAGCGTGCGTTCCGGAAAGCAACAGGCGAATTCCAGCGCGATGTTGGCCCCGTCGCTGAAGCCAAACAGGATGGCCTTTGCGATGCCAAGGTGGTCCAGCAGGGCGGCAGCATCACAGGCCATATCGTGGATGGTGAAATATTTTCGGACTGTCCGGGAACGTCCGTGCCCGCGGCTGTCCATCAGAATTACCTGATAGTTTTTCTGCAGATTCCGCTTATAGGAGTGAAACACATGGTGCGACTGGCTGTTTCCGTGAAGCATCAGGATTGGGGTTCCGCAGCCGGTCACCTCATAGTAGAGGTGTGCTTCCGGGGTATCCAGATAGCCTTGCTCCGGTCTGCTCTTCTGGTGCAGGTTTGTTACCAGGCTGACTGCTTTATTTCTGATTTTCTGGCTGTTTGTGCTGATCGTTTCTTTCGTGATGTTCATGATGCATTTTTCCCTTCAGGAAAGACTGGACGCCCTCGCGGATTCCGTTCGGGTTCTGGATCTTTACCACTGCGTAAAACATATCCGGAGTCGGATGCTTCGGAAGGTAAATATAGTAAGCCGGGAGCCATTCCGTTGGGCTGTATTTTTCTTTGGCGCGGTACAGATCCTTAAAGCCATAGCAGTCGTTTAAGTTGTTGTACACGAACCGCAGCAGCCGCTCTGTCAGGCTGGCTTTTTCATCATCCAGTCCGGCCAGGGGCGCTACGCCAAGACTTCCGTAGTGAATGCCTTCTTCGCGGAAGGTCTGGAAGGCTTCGTAAATGATGGTTTCCATGACGCCGCTTGGGGCATCGTTTCCATGGCGGGTAACATCGGCCATGTAGCCGTCTTTTCCGAGAAACGGGACAAAGGCAATGAAGGCTACAATGGTTCCTTCGGCATTTCTTGCATAGAAATAGCGTTTGTCCATGGGGTTCTCCAGTCCGGCTTTTCCCATGGTGAAGGCCAGCAGGGAACTCTTTTTCTGACCGAGCCATTCATTTGTGACGCGGTCAAAGGCGGATTCGATATCCGGATCCCACTGCTTCAATGGCTGGTACTCGGAAATGGTCACACCGGCCTTTTTTGCGTGGTTGATGTTCATGCGCATCTTGGCGCCCTTTTTGCCGCTGATCTCGTAGTCAGCCAGGGAGAAGCGTGCTTCCTCGCCACATTTGACATAGCCAAAGCCCTGATGCTTGTATTCTTCCAGATAATGGTCCGTGACGCTTAAGAAAAAGACCTTGTGGGCGCTTCGCACACAGAAATCTTTAAATTCGGAAAGCAGTGCCGGGAAATCTGCGTCCGCGCAGACCGGGTCCCCGTTGACGATGATGGTATCACCCACCACGCCGTAAGGAATTACGCCGTCCACATTCCGGCCAAAGTAGAGCTGCTTGTCGTCCTCCAGTGCCAGGTAGGAGCAGCTGTTCTGGCTGTAGAGGTTTAAGAGGGTGCGGGCATGCTGCAGGTCGGATTCCTGACGGGCAGGCGCGGCCAGCCACGGGCGGACAGCGTAAAAGAGGGCCGCCAGGATGCAGCCCCAGCTGAACCAGAACATGATAAGCTCCAGCATGTGGGCACCGTGGGAGACCGGGATGGAGCTTCCGTTTCCAAGGAGGATATCAAGGCTTTCCTCAAAGCTGTCCAGCAGGGTGTGGCGTCCGCCGCCGAGGATGGGAGTTAAATAGTGGTAGCTGATGACAGCGTTGGCGGTTACTCCAAGAAAGCTGGGCAGCAAAAGAAACAGGCCGCGTCTGCGGTCCTTTTTGGAGGCCGGACAGCAGAAGTCGGAGTGGAAGCAGAAGAAAACGCTAAAGAAGACTACATCGGTGACCATGCATGCGGCATGAAAAACATCCGGCAGATGGGGGATACAGCTTACAAAGTCGAGAAAAAGCAGCGACTGGGTGATGATCAGGGCCGTGTGCTTTCGCTTCCGAAGCTGTGCGCAGAGGCAGAGCAGCACCACGGCAGAGGCACGCTGGACCATCCAGCCCATCTCTGTGGAGACTAACAGGGCGGCCTCTGCGGGAAGCCGGTGCAGGAAACTTAAGGCAAACATGCCAAGGGATAAACAAAATAAGACCAGGATACAGGTATTTTCCACCCGGGTGCGAAGTGTTTGTGTCATGGAGATCCTTCCTTTCTCTAAGTTATATCTGCGCTTTCAGATATTCTTCGGTGGTCATGAGCTCTGTGTGGAGCGGAGCAAAATAGGAAATAATGTTCTCTGTTTCCCTTCGGGAAGCTTCGCTGAGTCCGGCCACGGCATCGGTCAGGTAAATGACCTTACAGCCTGCGTCAATGGCGGAAAGCACGGTAGAGAGCACACAGCATTCTGCTACCACGCCGGAGATGACAAGGCGTCCGGCTTTCTTTGCGGCTTTTACAACCTCAGGAATCGCAAACGAGGAATAGACGCTTTTGGTGTATACCGGGTACTTTTCTGTCCAGGGCAGAAATTCCGGCATCATCTCATTGAGCCAGGAATCGGCATTCACGGCTGCGTTGACTTCGTTGTATTCCTTCCAGACTCCTTCCGGGTGTTCTGGGGCCAGGTACTGGGTGAAGATGACCTGCTTCGGTGCCGGACTCTCCAACAGATGAAGAATGGAGGCGGAAGCCGCTTCTACGCCCTCGCAGGCCCATTCCTGTCCTTTTGTATAAACATTCTGCATATCAATGACCAGCAGCAGATCCGCTGACTTGTTTTGACTCATTCTGAAAATCCTCCTGTTCTGGAAAATGAGAGCTGCAAAGATACGACGGAGGTTTGGAAAATCCGATTCGTGACAGCCCGTTAATATAAGTTTCAGTATAGTTTTCTGATTTGAAATTTACAAGTAAAATGATATGTTATTTTATTAACAATATGCTTCTGGATTGGCCTATTTCATTGACTTTGTGTAAGGATAATGTTATCTTTAGTGTAAATTGTTGTTAAATTCGCAAATTGGCGTACATTTTACTGATTTGGAATGAACGGCATGAAACATGTGGCGGCTCCCTGTCATGGGCGGGCCGTCCTGTAATCAGGGAAGGAGGTTGTGAAATTGGGAGAAAACAAAATGCCGCATATCCAGCTTCCGGAGAATCTGGGAATCCGGTATGCGGTGCTGCCGGGCGACCCGGCCAGGGCAGAGCGGGCGGCATGCTATTTAAAAGATGCAAAGCTGTTGGCTTTTAACCGGGAATATAAGAGCTACAGCGGACTCTGGAATGGAGTACCGGTTCTGGTCATGTCCACCGGAATGGGCGGGCCGTCCATGGCAATTGCGGTAGAGGAACTGCGGAAGATTGGCGTGGAAGCCGCTGTGCGGATCGGAAGCTGCGGTGCGCTGCAGCCGGAGGCCGGAGTCGGAGACCTGGTCATGGTAGAGGCTGCTGTGCGGGATGAGGGCACTTCCCTTGGTTACGCACCGCTCAGTTATCCGGCGGTTGCAGACCACAGACTGCTTACGGCCTGTGAGGAGAGTGCAAGGGAGGCTGGTTACCGGTGCCACACTGGCATCGCCAGAAGCCATGACTGCCTGTACCGGGATGACAATCCGGCTATCTATGAGGACTGGGCCAGGAAGGGCGTGCTGGCGTCGGACATGGAGACTGCGGCGCTCTTTGTAGTTGGAAGAATCCGTGGCATGAGGACTGCTTCTATCTTAAATGTGGTAGCGGCCTGCAAGGGCAATGTGGCTGAGCACATCGGCCGCTATGTGGACGGTGAGACACTGACCGCCCAGGGCGAGGAACATGAGATCCTGACAGCATTTGAGGCACTGACGAAGCTGGAAGGATGAGTATCGGCAAATATGCTGCTGTTTGAGCAGCGTGAGAACAGCAGCAGTTATGCAGCAAAAAAATACAGCTTCTGAAACGGAAGCAATCAAAAGGGAAAGGGTGTATGTGTTATGAAGAATTTATTCAAAACCAAATTTGACGCGGCAGTGATCGTGCTGATCCCGGCCTGCATCGGTATCAACTATCTTGGAAAGCTGTTTGCCAGCGTGTTAAAGCTTCCGCTGTGGCTGGATTCCATCGGAACCTGCATCGGCGGCTGTTTGGGAGGTCCGATCATCGGAGCCATCTGCGGCGCGGCCAACAATCTGATCTACGGATTTTCCGCAGGTGACAACATTACCTTAATTTATGCGCTGACCAGCCTTGGAATTGGTGCGGCAGTAGGAATCATGGCGCGTCTCGGCTTTATGAAGTCCTTCCCGAAGGCTATTGTGACAGCCTGTGTGGCAGGTCTTGTGGCTGTTGCTATTTCTACTCCGTTAAACGTACTGTTCTGGGGCGGTACCACCGGAAATGTATGGGGTGATGCCGTATTTGCAGCAACCCAGGCAGCATCCATGCCGGTATTCTTAGGATCCCTGTTAGATGAGATTGTGGTAGATGTGCCGGATAAGCTGATTACCCTGATCGTGGTATTCTTCATCTTAAAGGGTCTTCCGAACAAGCTGACCACACTGTATGAGGCAAATTCCGAGATCGAGACTCTGGACTAATCTTAGAAAAGGAAATGTAACTGCACATGAAAAGTATCAGTCTTTTTGTAGATAACGGGACCTGCCTGACAAAGGTGCATCCCTTCACCAAATTGATGTACATAGCCGCGGCCATCAGCATTCCGCTGATCACCGGACGGCTGTGGATGTTCGGCGTGTTTATCGCGGTCAGCCTTCTGGTGCTGGCCAGCGGAAAAATCTTAAAAAAGACCATGCCGCTGATCGCGTTTTCCTTTACAATCCTGCTGACCATTTTCCTGATCCATGGATTGTTTAACCAGAAAAACGCAAATGTGCTGTTTCAGATCGGCGGTCTGAAATTTTACCGGGAGGGCGTATTTTATGCCCTCCGTATTGGTCTTAATATCTTAAACATGCTGCTGTCCTTCGCGGTCTTTGTGCTTTCCACAAAGCCGTCCGAGTTTGTGGACGAGCTGGAGAAAAAAGGTTTTTCCCCGCGGTTTGGCTACATCGTGACTTCGGTATTCCAGATTATTCCGCAGATGATGGGAACCATGAACACCATCATGGATGCCCAGCGCAGCCGCGGACTGGAGACAGAAGGAAACTTGAGAACCCGCGCGAAGGCATTTTTGCCGCTGATCTCCCCGGTGGTCATGAGCTCCCTGATCAATACCAGAGAGAGGGCCATTGCCCTGGAGGTGCGCGGTTTCGGCGCGGGAAAGAAGAAAACCTGGCTGGCAGAGCGGGCACGCCACAAGGGAGACCGTGAGATCACGATTCTCCTTGGGCTCTGTATTCTGGCGGCTGTGGCATGGAGGATTGTAGGATGTCTGTGATAACCGTTGAAAACTTACGATACCGTTATCCCCACGCAAAGGAGCTGGCGCTGGACGGACTGGACTTTTCTGTGGAAAAGGGCGAGTTTATTGGCATTATCGGGGAAAACGGGGCCGGAAAGAGTACGCTGAGCCAGGCCATTATGGGACTGGTGCCACAGTTTTATAAGGGAGCCTACGGCGGAAAAGTCATGGTAGACGGCATTGAGGCCGGAAAGACTCCGGTGGCGCAGCTCTGCGGTCATGTGGGACTGGTATTCCAGAACCCGTTCAACCAGCTTTCCGGCTCAAAGGATAATGTATACGAGGAAGTGGCTTTTGGCATGCAGAACCTGGGTGTGCCGGCCGAAGAAATGAAAAACCGGGTGGAGGAGGCCTTAAAGCTTCTGGATATCTGGCAGTACCGGGACCGCAATCCCTTTGATCTGTCCGGCGGCCAGATGCAGCGCGTGGCCATTGCCAGCGTGCTGGTTATGCGCCCGGATGTGATGATCCTGGATGAGCCGACCTCTCAGCTGGACCCGGAGGGAAGCGATGAGGTCTTTCGGTCCGTGGAAACCCTGACCGGTTCCGGCATCACCATTTTAATGATTGAGCAGAAGATTGAGAAGCTGGCCGCCTACTGTAACCGCATTCTGCTTTTGCATAAGGGAAAACAGATTGCGTTTGACACGCCGCAGAAAGTATTTTCCATGCCGGATCTGAATACTTACGGAATTCAGGCACCGGCCTTCACCCGCATCTGTAAGGCGGAGCAGGTGACGCTGGCAGATGGAACCTATCCGGTGACGGTGGAAGAGGCGGCGGGAGTGCTGAAGGAGAAGAAGGTGGGGGCACAAGCGCAGGAGTGCGCGGATGGCGTGGAACATGCGCAGGAAACAGCAGGAGCGGATGCGGCAGGTACAGAATCGGCGCCGATGCAGGATGCTTTGGCGGGCGCCGGAGACGCGCAGCCTCAGACTGCGGCAGAGAGAGAAATGTCTGGATCGGCGCAGCCTGCTGTACAGCCCGACGCATCCGCTTCCTGTGATGAACAGTTCCGCATCGAAAATCTGGACTTCTCCTATCTGGTAGATATCCCGGTCTTAAAGAACCTGAACATGAAACTTGATAAGCGCCCGACCGCCATCATCGGTCAGAACGGCGCGGGCAAGACCACGCTGGTCAAACTCTTAAAGGGCCTGTTGAAGCCGGTCTCCGGTTCCATTTATTTTCACGGTGAAGATATCTCCGGCAAGACAGTAGCTATGCTGGCCGGAAATGTCGGCTATGTGTTCCAGAACCCGGATGACCAGATCTTCAAGTACAACGTTATGGATGAGATCTTGTTTGGTCCGTTAAACATCGGTATGGATTCAGAACGGGCAAAAAAAGAAGCGCAGCGTGCACTGGAATTGACTGGTCTGACCGGCAAGGAAAAAGAGAATCCTTACGATCTGGAACTTTATGAGCGCAAGATGACCGCTATTGCTTCCGTGCTGGCCATGGACACCGACGTGCTGATCCTGGATGAGCCGACCATTGCCCAGGACTGGAAGGGACGGCAGATCATCGGCGGCATCATCCGCAGCCTGTCTGAGCGTGGAAAACTGGTTATTGCCATTCTCCACGACATGGACTTTGTGGCAGAAAACTTTGAGCGTGTCATCATTATGGCTCATGGTCAGGTGCTGGCAGACGGAACCGCAAAAGAAGTGTTCGCGCAGGAAGACGCATTAAAGAAAGCCCGCCTGCAAAAGCCTTATGTGATGCAGCTTTGCGAGGCCCTTGGGTATGAGAAGAGCTATCTGACAGTGGAGGAGATTCTGAAAGATCAGGTCTCTTGATGCGCAATATCTAAGATTTGAAAGAAAATTCCATTTTTATTTTGTAAAACCCCTGCTTGAAGCGGGGGTTTTATTATGCTATAATTGCCAGATAGTGCGTAAAACTTAATTTAATTAACTGGAGGAACTTATGAGCAAAGATCATAAAAAGCGAAGCAGCTTCTCCGGAAAGCTCGGGTTCGTGCTTTCGGCAGCGGGTGCTTCGGTGGGACTGGGAAATATCTGGCGTTTCCCGTATCTGGCTGCAAAATACGGTGGAGGAATTTTTCTGCTGATTTACATTTTACTGGCTTTGACCTTTGGCTACACCATGATCGTAGCAGAGACATCCATCGGACGCATGACAAAAAAAAGCCCGGTAGGAGCTTATCATACCTTTGGCAAATCCGGCTGGTTTTCCTTTGGCGGCTGGATTAATGCCATTATCCCGATTTTGATTGTGCCGTATTATTCCGTAATCGGCGGCTGGGTTATCCGGTATCTGTTCGGATACCTGACTGGACACGGCGCGCAGCTTGCGGAGGACGGAAATTTTTCCGCCTTCATTTCCAACGGAGCAGTAACGGAGATCTGCTTTATCGCCTTTGCGTTTTTTACCCTGTTTATCATTTACGCGGGTGTGCGAAACGGCATTGAGCGTGTATCCAAATTCATGATGCCGGTCCTGATCGTGCTGTCTGTCATCATTGCGGGCTATTCCATGACCAGACCGGGTGCCGGTGCCGGAATCAAATATTTCCTGGTACCGAACGTAGAAAACTTTTCCTGGATGACGGTGGTAGCCGCCATGGGACAGATGTTCTACTCTCTGTCCATCGCCATGGGAATCCTGATTACCTTCGGTTCCTATATGAAGAAGGATGTGTCCATTGAGGCATCTACCGGAAACGTAGAGGTATTTGATACCGCCATCGCCATCATGGCAGGCTTGATGATCATTCCGGCAGTGTTTGCGTTTACCGGCGGAGACCCGGACACCCTGCAGGCCGGTCCGGCGCTGATGTTCATTACCATTCCGAAGGTATTCGCAAGCATGGGATTTGGAACCATCGCAGGAATCCTGTTTTTCCTGCTGGTGCTGTTCGCGGCAGTCACCAGTTCCATCGCCCTGACCGAGAGTGCCGTTTCCACCTTCGAGGACGAGCTTGGCTGGAGCCGCAAAAAATCTACCGCGATGATTGGCGGCATTATGCTGGTACTGGGAAGTCTTTCCTGCCTGGGATACGGCCCGTTAGCCAATATCACCATCATCGGCATGCAGTTTCTGGATTTCTTCGATTTCCTGACTAACTCCGTGATGATGCCGATTGCGGCCATCGCCACCTGCCTGCTGGTATCCAGAGTCATTGGAATCAAACGAATTGAGGAAGAAGTACTTCATGGGGAAGGCAAGTTCCACAGAAAGAAAATCTTCAATATCATGGTTCAGTACCTGTGTCCGGTGTTCGCGGTCATCATCCTGATCAGTTCCGTGGCGAACGCGTTTGGATGGATTTCGATGTAAGGATAAAAGAATATGATAGAATCCTCGCCTGTTGTGGGCGGGGATTTTTTTGTATGATAGGAAATTGCGTCCTATCATACAAAAACGCTCCGCGAGGATGCGCACTCGGCGCAATGGCAGATGGTTGCCGAAGCAACCGCGCCTCGGCGCGAGAATCCGGCAAGCCGGATTCTTTTTCACTTTGTAAAGGGAGTTTTGGGGGCAGAAGTGGGGTATATACAGACGAAATAAAAAAACTTATCTACCCTGTAAAGAATCTGTTAGCAGTTCATACAGAACCCGTTAAAGGTGCTGTCAAACGGTTCCCATCTGTTTGTGTCTTGTATAAAATACGAAATGAAATATTTTTGTGCAATCTATGAGCAGGACAAACAGAAAGGGGCAGGAAACATGTTGACAGTATTGATTTTAATCGTTTACGCAATCATTGGAGGAGTATCGACTCTGGCTATGGTCATTGGAATCCCGGCAGTATTGGGATGGAAAATTTACCGGAGAGTGAAGTATCAGATCCCGATTATGAAATAGATGGAATGAAGTGTGTGGAGAGAAGAGCTGGCCGAAGGTTCCTTGAGTGAGGGACGGAGGCTGGCTTTTTTTGTGGGGTGAAAAAGGGAATTAACAAGTTTTTATAATTTACTTACACTGAAGAAAAGTAGTAGCGGCAATTGAGAACTCCGTTTATAATGAAAGCAGTTATGAACTTAAGCATTGGAGGATACTAACGTGAACAAACAGCAGCTTGCGGCGAAAATATGGGAGTCTGCAAATAAAATGCGTTCCAAAATCGAAGCGAACGAATATAAAGACTACATTTTGGGTTTTATTTTCTATAAATATCTTTCGGATAAGCAGGAACAGTGGCTCTTAAAACGAGACTATGCGCCGGAAGATATTGTGGAATATGTGAATGAAGATGACCCGGAGATCGTGGAAGCATCACAGCAGAGCCTGGGGTATTTTATTGCCTACAAGGATATGTTTTCTACCTGGATTCACATGGGATCTGATTTTAGTGTAGACAATGTTCGTACGGCACTCTCATCTTTTACCAGACTGATTTCCCCATCCCACAAAAAGGTGTTTGATGGGATTTTTAACACGCTGGAAACAGGACTTAGCAAGCTGGGAGAGAATACGAAAAGCCAGACGAAAGCAGTCAGCGATCTGATTCAGCTGATCAATGACATTCCAATGGATGGCAGACAGGATTACGATGTTCTTGGCTTTATTTATGAATACCTGATTGAAAAATTTGCAGCGAATGCAGGAAAAAAGGCAGGCGAATTCTATACGCCGCATGAGGTTTCTGTGTTAATGTCTGAGCTGATTGCAGCACATTTAAAGGGACAAAAGGAACTGAAAATTTACGATCCGACTTCTGGATCCGGTTCTTTGCTGATCAATATTGGTCACGCAATCGCGAAATATATGGACAATCCAGACTGCATCCGTTATTACGCACAGGAACTGAAAGCGAATACCTACAACCTGACGCGCATGAATCTCGTTATGCGTGGAATTTTACCATACAATATTGTTACAAGAAATGGAGATACTCTGGAAGATGACTGGCCGTATTTCGATGAAGCAGATCCGGTCATGACCTATGATCCGCTGTATGTAGACGCGGTAGTCAGCAATCCGCCTTATTCTCAGAGATGGGAGCCAAAAGGAAAGGAGAATGATCCGCGTTATGCCCGCTATGGAATAGCACCGAAATCAAAAGCGGATTATGCGTTCCTTCTTCATGATCTTTATCACTTAAAGCCAGATGGAATTATGACCATTGTTCTTCCGCACGGCGTGTTATTCCGCGGTGGAGAAGAAGGCCAGATTCGAAAAAATCTGATAGAACAGAATAACATTGACGTGATCATTGGCCTGCCTGCAAATATCTTTTTTGGAACCGGTATTCCGACCATTATTATGGTGCTTCGTCAGAAGCGGGAGAATACAGACGTGCTGATTGTGGATGCATCGAAAGGTTTTGAGAAAGAGGGAAAGAACAACAAGCTTCGTGCCTGCGATATCCGAAAGATCGTAGATACGGTTACCATGCGACTGGATATTCCGAAATATTCCAGAAGCATCACAAGAGAAGAAATCCGGGCGAATGACTACAACTTAAACATTCCGAGATATGTGGATTCGTCGGAAGCAGCCGAAAGCTGGGATATTTACGCATCCATGTTCGGCGGAATTCCGGAAACAGAGCTTGCAGAGTTAAATGCGTACTGGAATTTGTTTCCATCCTTGAAGAACGAATTGTTTGTGGCAGAAAATGGTTACGCACAGCTGCGCACGGAACATTTAAAACAGACTATTCAGGAAAATGCAGATGTGAAGGCCTTTTTACAGCATTATCAGGATGCCTTTTCAGATCTTGGAGAAAAACTGGATCAGGCGCTGATTGGGCAGGCAGATCAGCTTTCCATTCCGAAGGCAGAAGATGAGATAGCCGGAATGATTCTGAATCGTTTTGAAGACATTGCGCTTGCAGATAAATACGAAGCATACCAGATTTTCAAAACAGAGTATGAGCAGATAGCGGGTGACCTGGAATTGATTCAGACTGAAGGAATGGATGCAGTGCGTCAGGTAGATCCAAATATGGTCGCCAAAAAGAAAGGTGACGATGAGAAGGAAGTGCAGGAAGGCTGGAAAGGCCACATTATTCCGTTTGAGTTTGCACAGAAGATATTCCTGAAAGCAGATCTGGATGCAGTAGACGCAAAGAAAGCACGTTTGCAGGAAATCCCGTCTGAATATGAAAACATTTTGGAAGAATGCAGCGAAGAAGAAAAAGAAACTATTTCCGAAGCGCTGAACGACAGCAATGATGCTTTTGTTATAAAAAATGTAAAAGCTATGATTAAGGTGTTAAAGCAGGATGCAGAAGAAAATAAGATTCTGATTGAACGCCTTTCCAAAGCTGAGAATCTCAACAGCGAGGAAAAGAAACTCAAAAGTGAGATCAAGTCTGCGGAGGAAGAACTTCATCTGAAAACAAAAACGGTGATCGAGAACATGACCGATGAAGATATCCATCATGTACTGGTGATTAAATGGATTGATCCAATCTGTGACGGCATCAGCAAATTGCCGGAGAACCTTCTGGGAGTACTGGAAAAGAAAGTGAAAGCCTTGTCTGAGAAATACGCAGACACTTACGAAGACATCGAAAACGAAATTACCAAAACCCAGAACGAACTGATCAAAATGCTGGATGAATTGACCGGATCAGACACCGATATGGCTGGAATTATGGAATTTCGGAAGCTGCTGGGAGGTGAATAAGGCATGGAAAAACGGAAAGTTCCGGCGGTGAGGTTCAAAGGGTTTGAGGACGATTGGGAACAGCGTAAGTTGGGGGATGTCGCAACATTCATTAACGGTAGAGCCTATTCGCAACCTGAATTATTGTCATCTGGAAAATACAAAGTGCTTCGTGTAGGAAATTTTTACACGAATGATTCGTGGTATTACTCAGACCTTGAGTTGGGTGAAAAATACTACGCCGATTATGGTGACCTCTTATATACTTGGTCAGCAACATTTGGTCCTCATATTTGGCTTGGTGACAGGGTTATTTACCATTATCACATATGGAAGATTGACCTTTCAAACCAACTTGAAAAACAATTCGCAGTTCAGTTGCTGGAGCAGGACAAAGCCAATATTTTATCAAGCAAAAATGGTTCTACGATGGTTCATATCACAAAAGAAGGAATGGAGCAAAAAGATATAATTATTCCACCGAGCACCAAAGAACAGCAAGAAATAGGTGCTTTCTTTCAGCAGCTTGACCACCTTATCACCCTTCATCAACGAAAGAAAAATCTATTAAAAAAACACATTTTAAGGAGCAAAATTATGCTTGGATTTGACAGAGAATCAGAGTTTGAACAGGCCATTATCACTGCACTCCAGAGTAATGGCTGGGACAAGGAGGTTATTCACCATCCTACTGAGGAACAGTTGATCCAAAACTGGGCGGATATCCTTTATGAGAATAACAATGACATTGACAGACTGAATCAATGTCCGTTGATTCCAGAAGAGATGGATGAACTTCTGGATCAGGTGAAGAACCTTCGGACACCGCTGGCCTTAAATGGTTTTATGAATGGAAAAACCGTATCGATTATTCGGAAAAATCCGAAAGATACATTGCATTACGGTAAGGAAATCAGTCTGAAAATATATGACCGAATGGAAATTGCGGGAGGTTCAAGCAGATATCAGATTGTGGAACAGCCACTATTCCCACGCCATGAAAAAGTCTTACAGGATCGCCGCGGTGATCTGATGCTGTTAATCAATGGTATGCCGGTGTTTCATATAGAACTGAAGAAATCTGGTGTCCCGGTGACGGAGGCATGCAATCAGATTGAAAAATATGCGCATGAAGGTGTGTTTACCGGTTTATTTTCGCTGGTGCAGATTTTTGTTGCCATGAACCCGGAAGAAACCTTGTATTTTGCGAATCCTGGGCCGGATGGAAAGTTTAATCCAGACTTTTATTTTCATTGGGCGGATTTTAACAACGAACCGATCAATGACTGGCGAAAGGTGACTTCTACGATTTTGTCGATTCCGCTGGCGCATCAGATGATTGGATTTTATACCGTTGCGGATTCGGCGGATGGTGTCTTGAAGGTAATGCGCAGTTATCAGTATTATGCGGCGAATAAAATTTCGGACCGCGCGGCTACGCAGGACTGGTCCAATGTGGAGCAGCTGGGGGGTTACATCTGGCACACAACGGGTTCAGGAAAGACTATGACTTCCTTTAAATCGGCACAGTTAATCGCGCAGGCCAGAACTGCTGACAAGGTTGTGTTTTTGATGGACCGTATTGAGCTGGGGACTCAGTCTCTGAAAGAGTATCGGGCTTTTGCGGATCACCCGGATGAGGTGCAGGATACGGAAGACACGATTGCATTGATTGGAAAATTAACCAGTACAGACCCGAAAGATACGTTGATCGTTTCCTCTATTCAGAAAATGAGCAATATTCGTGAGGATGCAGCAGGAAAGATGCGGGCAAAAGATCTGGAAACCATACGTTCCAAACGGGTGGTCTTTATTTTGGACGAATGTCATCGTTCGACCTTTGGAGAAATGCTGACGGCGATTAAAAATACTTTCCCGAATGCGCTGTTTTTCGGTTTTACAGGTACACCGGTGTTTGATGAAAATGGAAAGAAGCTGAGTACAACGGCTGACATTTTCGGCAATGAACTGCACCGCTACAGCATTGCGGATGGAATCCGGGATAAAAATGTGCTGGGGTTCGATCCGACTATGGTGATGGTGTTTCAGGACAAGACATTAAGACAGAAAGTTGCTTTGCGGCAGGCCGATGCAGGATCGGTGGAAGAAGCTGTTGCGGATGAAAAAAAGAGCAAGCTATACTTCCGTTTTATGTCCGAACAGGAAGTGCCGATGGCCGGTGTGAAGCAGGAAGATGGTACTTACCAGAAGGGCATTGAGGACTATTATTCCAAGGAGTTGTATGAATCTGATTCTTATCAGGATGCGGTGGTAGATGATATTATTGAGAACTGGCTGACACTGAGCAGAAATAATAAATTTCATGGAATTTTTGCGGTAAGCAGTATTCCGGAAGCAGTGCGCTACTATAAGAAGTTTCGGAAAAAGAATTCGAAATTGCGCGTGACGGGATTGTTTGATCCGACGATTGACAATGAGGGCGGGCAACGCTCTCTGGATAAAGAAGACGGCCTGAAAGAGATGCTGGAGGATTACAATAACCTGTATGATCAGCAGTTTGATATCGGCGGATACGCAAAGTTTAAGAAGGATGTAGCGGCTCGTCTGGCGCATAAGAAGCCATATGAAAGACTGAAACCTGAGCAGCAGCTAGACCTCCTGATTGTGGTAAATCAGATGCTGACGGGCTTTGACTCCAAGTGGGTGAATACTCTTTACATGGACAAAATTCTGGTGAATCAGAACCTGATACAGGCATTTTCCAGAACCAATCGCCTGTATAATATCAATGAGAAACCGTTTGGTTCTATCCGCTATTACCGGATGCCGCATACGATGAAACGCAACATTGAGGATGCGGTAAAATTGTATTCTGGAGACAGGCCGATGGGCTTGTTTGCGGATCATCTGCCGGATAACATTGAACATATGAATGTGACCGGGCAGGATATGATGGAATTGTTTCGGAATGCCGGTATTGTGGAACTGGACCGGCTGCCGGAGGAGCCGGAAATAAAGGCGAAATTTGCCAAATTGTTTCGTGAGTTTTCCACCTATTATCAGGCAGCGCAGATTCAGGGATTTGTGTGGGAGAAAACGGAGTATAACCGGGTTTCGGAAGATGCAACGGTTGTAGAAACAATTCCTGTGAAGCTGTCAGAGAATACCTATAAGATTCTCCACCAGAGATACCGGGAACTCAGAAAGCCGGGGGAAAATGGAGAAGATGGGGAGGAAATCACATTTTCGATTGATCCATATCTGACGGAGCAGAATACGGGAATGATCGACTACAACTATATGAATTCCCGCTTTGAAAAGTGGATGAAGCAGCTGGAACAGCCGGGCGTCCCTCAGGAGGTTTTGGATCAGACACTGGAAGAATTACATAAATCCTTTGCTTTTTTATCCCAGGAAGATCAGAAGTTTGCAAACTTATTTTTACATGATGTACAGACCGGAGATGTATCATTGCGTCCTGGATATACACTGCAGGATTACATTGTCATGTATTCGAATAACGAGAAAACGGAACAGATCCGTCGGCTTTGTCGGTATTTCGGATGCTCGGAAGAAATAATCCGCGAATTGTTAAAGTTGAATATCACAAAAGAAAATATCAATGACTACGGACGGTTTGACGCGTTAAAGGCAACTGTGGTAAAGGAACAGGCACAGGAGTATTTTACTGCGGTGGAAGGAAAGAAAATGCCTATGTTTCGGGTGAACAATCGTGTGGATTCAATGCTTACCCAGTTTTTACTGGAAGGTGGAATGGATATTCCGGAGCCGGAAAACTGGAAGAAAGAATCTGCAAAGGAGTAGGAGCCCTTCATCAGTGTGAGAAAACAGGAGGTTTATCTTATGCTCGATGAAACAAAAGCAACGGCTTTATTTGTTGATTATTATGCCCAGTGGGTTCAGGTATACAAAGAGGGGGCGATTCGTGAGGTAACGCTTGCAAAATATAAAATGACGCAGGCATGGCTGAAGAAGCTGATTCCGGAATTGCAATTATGCAATATGACAAGAATTACGTATCAGCAGCTGATCAATGACTATGCGCAGCATCATGAGAGACAGACAACCATGGATTTTCATCATCAGTTAAAAGGCGCGATTCTGGATGCTGTGGACGAAGGGCTGATTGACCGGGATCCTACCCGGAAAGTGATCATTAAGGGAAAAACACCGGCAGAAAAGAAAATCAAATATCTGAATCAGTTCGAATTGCATACGCTCTTAAAGAGCCTGGATCTTGGAAAAGAAGTGAACTGGGACTGGTTTATCTTACTTGTGGCAAAAACCGGAATGCGTTTTTCTGAGGCGCTTGCGCTTACACCGAAGGATTTTGACTTCGCGCATCAGACATTATCAATCAGCAAAACGTGGAATTACAAGGGAAACGGTGGCTTCCTTCCAACAAAAAACAAGTCATCTGTACGGAAAATTCAGATCGACTGGCAGACGGTTATGCAGTTTGCGGAGCTGACCAAAAATCTCCCACCAGAGGAGCCGATTTTTGTGAAGAAGCAGGAAGAATATGAGCCTATTTATAATTCCACGGTCAATGGAATTTTGGAACGATACTGCAAAAAACTGCAGATATCCACCATTTCGGTTCACGGACTGCGTCATACGCATGCTTCGATTCTTCTTTTTGCAGGCGTATCCATTGGAAGCGTAGCCAGAAGACTCGGACACGCAAGCATGACCACAACACAGAAAACATATCTGCATATCATTCAGGAACTGGAAAATCAGGATATTGATCTGGTTATGAGATCACTGGCCAATCTGACCTGATTGTATGTAATTTGGAACTTATACAGAAATATATAAAGAATAAGTGCACTGGTGAAGGGACTGTTATTTTATGAAAGTCAGAAATTGAAAATAAAACAGTGCAGCAAATGCTTGCAAATGCAAGCAAATGGGAATGTGATATAGGAAAGGAGGCGATTTTATGGCAAATACATCTGCTGTATATGTAAGAATAGATACAAATCTTAAGGATAATGCAGAAAAAATACTTTCACAATTAGGCATTTCTCCATCAAGTGCGGTTCAGATGCTTTATAGTCAAATTGTATTAATTAGGAGATAAAACTTATGATACAACCAATCATGCGTAACATAGCATTTCTAAAACAAAAATCCCTCCCGGCCACCCAGGCAGACCGTCAGGTTGCTCTTGATCTTTTAGATACCTTAAAAGCCCATGAGTCTGAGTGTGTTGGCATGGCGGCGAATATGATCGGGGTGAGGAAGAACATTATTGCTGTAAATATGGGCTTTATGAATGCGGCAATGTTCAATCCGGTTATTGTGAAAAAGTCAGGGGCTTTTGAGACGGAGGAGGGCTGCCTTTCTCTGATCGGAGTCCGGAAAACGACCCGTTACGAGGAGATCGAGGTGGAGTACGAGGATATGAACTTCAAGAAGCAGCATCAGAAGTTCAGCGGCTGGACAGCCCAGATCATCCAGCATGAGTGCGATCATCTGGCGGGAATTATCATTTAGTGAAGTTCTATAAAGTGCAGAGCAGGATTGTTTTCTCTCAAAATGTACATATAATTGGGAGAAAGAAGAGGTGGTCTGGGAGAAAGGAGTAGGAATTAGTGAGAAATTTTGATTATAGTAAACTCGTTACTCGAACGTGGGATACTGAAAGTGATGCCTTTGAACGATAAAAATGTACATTCAAGGTATCTGAACGTAGGAAAGTGAGACAGGATTATGAGTACATCAGAGAACACAACAAGAGATGAAGGCCTGATCGGCAATGAGAAAATGGAAGAGGCCATCGCGGCTTTGCAGCAGGAGCCCAGTGAGGAACTGCTGGCGCATGCGCTGACGGTGGTTCGACGCCGGATGCGGGAGAAAGGGCAGGTGATCCTTGCGGTGGACATGCCGCAGGAGCAGAGCGCAACTCCGGCAACCCCCATGCAGATCCAGGCGGTGAAAACTGCAGATGGGAAGGCGTGGTGGGTGGCATTTACCAGTTTTGATGAGGAACTGCGTGGCGGGGATCAGGTGAAGTCTACGTTTCTGGCGGATCTGGAACAGATTTTCAGAACTGCACTGACAGTACCGGAAATTGAGGGCGTGATTTTAAATCCTTGGAACCGGACCATGATGCTGGAAAAGAGCCTGATCCGGATCATATTGGGCGAGGCTTAGTATTGAAAAAAGAGAGTAGTTTGTGGCAAGAGAATGTTGGGATTCTGCAAGGTGAAACAGAAATCATCTAAAAGAAAAACAGAATGTCTGTTCGATATTTGTCTTGCATCGCTCCGGCCTGTATGTTAGAATGAGGAAAGATTACAGTTCGCAATACAAATCAGGAAAGGTCAGGACAGAAATTTGTTTTCATATATAAAAGGAACGTTGGAAGAATACTGGGAAGATACCATTGTGGTGGAGTCGGGCGGCATTGGGTGGAACATTCATGTTCCGCTGTCGGTTCTGGACCGGCTTCCGCATGTGGGTGAGCAGATTAAGGTTTACACTTCCTTTCAGGTGAAGGAAGATTCCATGACGCTGTACGGCTTTTTCGGCCGTCAGGATCTGAAGATGTTTAACCAGCTTCTTGGTGTGACCGGCATTGGCCCCAAGGCAGCTTTGGGGATTCTTTCTTCCCTTAGCCCGGATGATCTTCGCATGGCCATCATAGCGGAAGATTCCAAGGCCATCGCAAAAGCACCGGGAATTGGACCCAAGACAGCAAAGCGGGTAATTCTGGACTTGAAAGATAAGGTCAGCATGGACGATGTGCTGCCGCTGCAGTTTGCAGGAGGCCAGGTGGAAGCAGCGGTTACGGCAGCAGCTTCCGGTGTGGACGGCGCAGGAAAAGAGGCAATTGAAGCACTGGTTGCCCTGGGCTATTCTCCGACAGAAGCTACAAAGGCAGTGCGTCAGGTAACCATCACGGAAGATATGAATTCGGAAGCAGTTCTGAAGGCCTCACTGAAATTCCTGGCATTCTAGATTTGCATTGCTGCGGAATTTTGGAAGAAACTGTATGCTGGAAGTAACTGTGAGGGTACTGAACAGTTACCGCTGAAAATTGGAAAACAGGGACTGCTGGAACCTGTAATTATAGAATATAATTGGAGTACAAAATGGAACGACGGATCATTACCACTGAGGTGACAGAAGAGGACAAGGTCATAGAGCCGAATCTCCGCCCCCAGATGTTAGCCGAGTATATCGGTCAGGAAAAGATCAAAAACAATTTAAAAGTATACATAGACGCGGCAAAAGCGCGCGGGGAGTCGCTGGATCACGTGCTGTTTTACGGCCCGCCGGGACTGGGCAAGACCACGCTTTCCGGCATCATTGCCAATGAGATGGGTGTACACATGAAGGTGACTTCCGGTCCGGCCATCGAGAAGCCGGGAGAGATGGCGGCAATTCTGAACAATCTCCAGGAGGGAGATGTGCTGTTTGTGGATGAGATTCACCGCCTGAACCGTCAGGTAGAAGAGGTGCTTTACCCGGCGATGGAGGATTTTGCCATCGATATCATGCTGGGCAAGGAATCCTCGGCCCGTTCCATCCGCCTGGATCTGCCGCATTTTACTCTGGTTGGCGCAACTACCAGGGCCGGTCTTCTGACGGCTCCGTTGCGTGACCGTTTTGGCGTGGTCCAGAAACTGGAGTTTTATACACCCAAAGAGCTGCAGATTATTGTAGAGCGGTCTGCCGAGGTGCTGGGGGTCGGTATTGAGCCGGAGGGAGCTGCGGAGATTGCGAGGCGTTCCAGAGGTACGCCGCGTCTGGCCAACCGCCTGCTGAAACGCGTGCGGGACTTTGCTCAGGTCAAATACGACGGAGTCATCACCAAGCAGGTTGCGGACTTTGCGCTGGACATTCTGGATGTAGACAAGGTCGGTCTTGACAATAACGACCGGAGCATCCTTCTCATGATGATTGAAAAATTTGGCGGCGGCCCGGTAGGACTGGAAACTCTAGCAGCAGCGCTTGGTGAGGATGCTGGCACGCTGGAAGATGTGTATGAGCCATATCTTCTGATGAATGGGTTCTTAAACCGTACACCCCGCGGAAGGGTGGCAACACCGCTGGCTTACCAGCATCTGGATATCCCGTATGAAGGGCATTCGGTGTAAAAAAGAAGGCAACCGTGATGGCATGACTTGCATAATGTGAAACAAAAATAAAGAAAATAGAAATCCGGAGAATTGATGCATGACAATATGAGGGCAGAATTCTCCGGATTTGTGGATTTTAGCACATTTTTCCGAAAACACAAAATGAGAAACTGTGGGAAACACTCTTGTTGATACGGTGGGAATATGTTAAAATGTGACAAGTGCAAGAAAACCAGAAGCCTGATTGCATGGCTATGGCGAATAACAATTTAATTTTGATGATTTATAAGGAAATTTCATGGAACAGAAAAATTATACGGAAGTTTTTATAGATGGAACTGTTTTTACATTGGGCGGTACGGAAGATGAAGCGTATTTAAGACAGGTTGCCGCTTATCTGAATGAGAAGATCGGAGAAGTCCGCAAACTGGATGGTTTTTCCAGACAGAGCCCAGAATATCAGAATCTGACGATTCAGCTGAATCTTTCGGATGACTATTTTAAAGAGCAGATGCGCGCAAACGATCTGGAGCATCAGAAGGAAGAACTGGAGAAAGACGCCTACAGCTTAAAGCATGAGCTGATCACGACCCAGATGAAGTTTGAGACCCAGTCCAGAGAACTGGAAGTGGCGAAGGCCGCTCCCCTTAAAGACCGGGAAGAGCTGGAAGCAGCGAAGGAGAAGCTGGAGACGGCATCTCAGGAAATCGAATCCCTGAAAAACCGCTGTGAGAGCGGGAAACAGGAACTGGCGGCTGCAAAGGCAGAAAATGAGTCAGTGAGAACAGAACTGGAGCAGTCACGTTCCGAGACAGAGACGGTAAGATCTGAACTGGAGCAGTCGCGTTCTGAAGCGGAAGCAGCGAGAGCCGAACTTGACCAGATGCGTACAGAACTGGAAATTGTGCGGGCAGAGCTTGAGAAGGTGCGCGCAGAGGCAGAAGCCGCAGACGTGGCGCATGAATCTGAAAAAGAAACTGCAAAGGCAGAAACAGAGCAGGCCAATGCAGAAGCAGAAGCTGCAAGGGCAGAGGCAGAGCAACTGAGCCGTGAACTGGAGGAAGCGCGCCAGAAACTGGTACAGTTACATTCCGAGCAGGATGCTGCTGAGCAGGAACTGCAGCAGGCTCATCTAAAGAATGCAACTTCCATTCAGGAGCTGGGGCAGGTGAAACATGAGGCGGAAACCGCGAAAGAGGAGCTGACTCAGGCAAGAAGTGAGGCGGAAGCTGTAAAGCAGGAGCTTGCACAGGCAAGAAGCGAAGCAGAAGCTGCAAAACAACAGCTTTCCCAGGCGAGTGATAAAAATGAAATGACGGTCATGGAGCTGGATGAGGCTCGTGAGGAAAAACAGAAGATGGCCGGTGAACTGGAAACAGTTCGCGAACTGGCAGAAAATAAGGCGCATGAGCTGGAAACGGCACGCGAGACAGCGACAAGGGCTGAGAGTAATTTGAAAGCGGCGCAAGAAGAAAATGAGCGCATCCGCCAGGAACTGCTTCAGGCAAAGCAGAAACTGGAGCAGACTCAGATAGATCTGGAAACTCTGAAACAGGCCGCAGTAACAGCGGAGCGAGTAGAAACAGCTGAGGAATTTGTTGAAGAACAGGAAGCAGCAATCACAGAGACAGAAGTTCAGGAAACTGCATCTGGAGAGGAAACGAAAACAGAAGTTGTAACCACAGATACGAAACATGAAGCAGATTCCGCAGCGGCAGAGGTGGCAGCAGTGAAGGAACTGGTGGCATCCATTCTGCCAAAGACCGTAAAAACGCCAGAAGAACAGAAAAAAGCAGATGAAATGGCAAAACAGGCAGCGTTTAAGGCAGCTTTAGCTGCGGCAACGCATCCGAACCGTCATTTTATCCGTTAAGCAGTACAGCAAAAGGGGGTGAAGGTGTTGAAAAACAATCGGAACTCCCTTTCTTTTGGCCTGAAACGCGGAACTGTCGCAACATTGTCCCCGACATGTTCCCATATCGTTGTTCGCTTGCTCGCACTTACACATGTTCGCCTGTGCCGGATTGTATCCGTCACATTCGTACATGCGTGTTCGAGATGCGTACAACAGGATATGCGGAACGTTCTGGGGCCAATGTTGCGACAGTTCCTGCTTCAAATTTAGTATGAGGAGGAAATTTTGAATTCACGTGTAGAAATCCTGGCTCCGGCCGGGTCAATAGAGAGTATGATGGCGGCGGTTCATGCTGGTGCCGATGCAATATATATGGGTGGCAGCCGGTTTGGTGCCCGGGCTTACGCAGATAACCCGGAAGAAGACCGGTTTCTGGAGGCCATCGATTACGCGCATCTTCACGGGTGTCGTCTTTACATGACGGTTAATACATTGGTGAAGGAAGAGGAACTGGACCAGCTTTATGACTTTTTAAAGCCGTATTATGAACGGGGACTGGATGCGGTGATCGTGCAGGATCTTGGTGTCTGGAAGTTCATCCGCGAGCATTTTCCGGATCTTCCGATCCACGCAAGCACCCAGATGACCGTGACTGGCTGGCGCAGTGCCAAAATCTTAAAAGAGATGGGTGCTACCCGCGTGGTAACGGCAAGAGAATTATCCCTTCAGGAGATTGCGCAGATTCGCGACCATGTGGATGTGGAGATTGAGAGTTTCGTGCATGGCGCACTGTGCTACTGCTATTCAGGCCAGTGCCTGTTAAGCAGCCTGATCGGCGGACGCAGCGGCAACCGTGGTCGGTGCGCGCAGCCCTGCAGACTTCCCTACGATGTGCTGACGGCAGGCGGAAAGCCTGTTCAGAGTGCGGCAAAGCAGACTTATGCGAAGCTGACGGAAACAGCACATGAGGCCAGAAGGCCAATTCCTGGAAAGCAGAGTCTGGGAAAGAAGAACCATGGAAAACAGAATTACGGAAAGCAGGACTCTGGAAGACCAGATTTCAACAAGCAGAAAGCGGGAAAACATGGAAACGCCAGCCAGCACGGAGCACAGCAGAACACGTCATTTCAGGATGACCGTTACGTCTTAAGCCTGAAAGACCTCTGCACCCTGGATATTCTCCCGGACATCATCGAATCCGGCGTTTATTCCTTAAAGATTGAGGGACGCATGAAGAGTCCGCGCTACACGGCCGGTGTTGTGAGCATTTACCGCAAATATGTGGATTATTATCTGGAACACGGCCGGGATGGGTACAAGGCAGATCCGGCAGACCGCAAGATGCTTCTGGATCTGTTTGACCGCGGTGGTTTTACAGATGGCTATTATCAGCATCATAATGGCCGCGAGATGGTGGCTTTAAAAGAAAAACCGGCATTCCGGGAAGGCAATCAGGCGTTGTTTGACCGTCTGGACCGGGATTATGTGGAGAAGAAAAAACAGGAGCCGTTATCCGGCCATGTAGTGGTAAAAGAAGGCGAGCCGCTGAAACTGTCTCTCTGGTACAGCGACCCAGAGCGCCTTTTGGAAGAAGCAGCAGGGCAGAACCCCTGTGTGGAGGTAACTGGAACAGAAGTCCAGACAGCCCAGAACCAGCCCATGGGAGAGGACAAACTGTTAAAGCAGTTAAACAAGACCGGAAACACTCCGTTCTACTTTGAAAATCTGACGGCAGAAATCGAAGGAAACTGTTTTGTGCCTGTTCAGGCGCTGAATGAGCTGCGCAGGGAAGCACTGGAGCAGATGGAAGAGAAGTTATTGCAGCCGTTTCACCGGACAGCAGGAATGGCCAGAAGCGTGGATGAAGGCGAAAACGAGCGGTCTGAGCAGCAGAGCGAGAATGGAAGTATGGAAGCGGGTTCCTGCCATGCAAAATCAGAGAACCTGCCAGGCAGCAGAAACATGGACAATGCAGAACGCCGGAAAACAACGGAAGAACCACGTGGCCTTCACATCTCCCTCGAGGAACCGAATCTCTTACCTGTTGCTACCGCCCATCCGGATGTTACCCGCATCTACCTGGATTCCTGCGGCTTCGGCCCGGAAACCTGGAAGAACGCGGTACAGGAGTGTCACGACAACGGAAAAACCTGCAGCCTGATGCTGCCGCACATTTTCCGCATGGAAGCAGAAACCTATTTTCGCAAACATATGGACGCCCTGAAAGAAGCTGGTTTTGATGAGCTGGTGGTAAAATCTCTGGATGAGATTCCATTTTTACAGGAGAACGGTCTGGGCAATATCCCAATGGTGTCTGACGCGAACCTTTATGTCATGAACCATCTGTCAAGAGAACAGATGGAAAGCCTTGGAATTTTCCGCATGACCCTGCCGCTGGAGTTAAACAGCCGGGAACTGGAGACACTGGGCTGTGAGGAGATGGAGCTTTATGTGTACGGTTATCTTCCGGCTATGGTGTCGGCCCAGTGTATCGTAAGAACCGCCAGGGGCTGTACCAAAAAGCCGGAGGTCTTAAAGATGAAGGACCGCACCGGCAAAGACCTTCCGGTGAAGAATCACTGCCGGTTCTGTTACAACACGATCTATAACCCGAGTCCGCTGTCTCTGCTGGGGCAGGAAAAACTCATCGGACGGCTTGCGCCGGGAGCGCTGCGTCTTGCATTCACGTTGGAGACACCGGAACAGACAAAAGAAATCCTGGATGCCTTCGCGGATCATTTCCTGCATGGGGAGGATACGAAGGATCCGTTAAAAGACTTTACACGAGGCCATTTCAAGAGAGGCGTAGAATAAAAATATATGGTAAATATTGTCATTGAAGTTTCAAAATACCTGATGATCCTGCTGATCGCGGCCTATACCTACTGGAATTTCAGCTATTTCCGGTTTCGGGATCCGTGGCAGCAGGGCAGGGTATGCGTCCGGCAGAATGTGGCGATGTTTCTGCTGCATTTTGTGGCGTATGCTGTGCTGTTTTTAAAATCAGAGGATGAGCGGGTTATCCTGTTTTATGCGGCCCAGGTCATATTCCTGGCCGTGTATCTGGGACTTTATAAGGTGTTTTATCCGCTGCGCTCCAGGCTTTTGGTCAACAATATGTGCATGCTTTTATGCATTGGATTTGTAATCCTGACCAGGCTGGATTTTGATAAGGCCATCCGGCAGTTTGTCATCGTTGCCGTATCAGCTCTGGTGACCTGGATCATTCCCTTTATCATGGAACGGCTGTGGCAGCTGGCGAAGATTCCGTGGGTGTACGGATTTGCTGGCCTGGCGCTGCTGATCGTTGTCTGGATCATCGGAAATAACAGCTTCGGCGCGCAGCTTTCCGTGAATATTGCGGGCATTGCCTTTCAGCCGTCAGAGTTTGTAAAGATATTTTTTGTATTTTTTGTGGCATCCATGTTTTACCGGGATACCGAGTTTAAAACCATTGCGGAAACGACAGCCATGGCGGCGGCCTATGTGCTGGTGCTGGTGTTATCCAAGGATCTTGGTAGCGCATTGATTTTTTTCCTGACTTACCTGACGATGTTGTTTGTTGCAACCGGCAGCTTTCTGTATCTGTTTTCCGGTCTGCTTTGCGGCTGTGGAGCGTCGGTGGTAGCATACCAGCTATTTGGTCATGTGCGTACCCGTGTGGCGGCGTGGAAAAACCCCTGGGCAGACATTGACAACCGCGGTTACCAGATTACCCAGTCTCTTTTTGCCATCGGCACGGGCGGCTGGTTTGGCATGGGACTTTACCAGGGCATGCCTTATAAGATCCCAGTTGTAGAAAAAGACTTTGTATTTGCGGCAATTTCTGAAGAACTGGGTGGAATCTTTGCGCTCTGTGTGCTGCTCATCTGCCTGGGCTGCTTTTTGCAGTTTGTGCTTCTGGCAGCACGGATGCAGGCTCTGTTCTATAAGCTGATCGCCTTTGGTCTTGCCATGGTTTATGCGGTTCAGGTGTTTTTAACCGTGGGCGGAGTGACGAAATTTATTCCGTCTACCGGTGTAACCTTGCCGCTTGTCAGCTATGGAGGAAGTTCTGTTTTGAGCACCTTTATTATTTTCGGGGTGATTCAGGGCCTGTACATTCTGAAGCGGAATGATGAGGAGGACTATGAAGAAGAATTCGACTGATAAGAAGACAACAGAAAAGCGGACAGCCGGAAAGAAATCAGCAGAACAGAAAGCAGACAGAAGTATCCTCTGTATCACCTATGTGATGGTGGGACTGTTCGTCTGCCTGATGGGATATTTCGGCTATTTTCTGCAGGTGCAGAGTGAGACTGTCATCAACAATTCCTACAACGCGCGCCTGGACAGCTTCTCCGACCGCATCATCCGCGGTGAAATCTTAAGCAATGACGGCACCGTGCTGGCGAAGACCGATGTGGCGGAGGATGGGACCGAGGTGCGGGAATATCCGTATGGGAGCCTGTTTGCCCATGTGGTGGGCTATTCGGATCAGGGTAAGACCGGCCTGGAATCCCTGGCAAACTTTTACCTGTTAAGCTCTCATATGAACCTGGTGGAACAGGCAGTGAATGAGTTATCCGATGTCAAAAATCTGGGTGACCAGGTGGTGACCACGCTGGACGTTGGCCTGCAGCAGGCGGCTTCCGACGCACTGGGCGACCGCAAGGGCGCCGTGGTGGTGATGGAGCCGGATACCGGCAAAATTCTCGCCATGGTTTCCAAGCCGGGCTTTGACCCAAACCAGCTAAGCAGCCAGTGGGAGAGCCTGATCTCCGGCGACAACACGGAGGCACAGCTGTTAAATCGTGCGACCCAGGGGGTTTACCCGCCGGGCTCAACCTTTAAGATCGTCACGCTGCTTGAATATATCCGTGAGCATCCCGATACCTGGGAAGGCTTTACCTTTGATTGTAACGGTTCCTTTGCGTATGGAGACTACAAGATCTCCTGCTACCATGGAACAGCCCACGGCCACCAATCACTTTTGCAGGCCTTTGCCAATTCCTGCAACGGCGCCTTTGCGAGCCTGGGACTCACTATGGATCTGGAACATATGAAGCAGACCAGTGATGAGCTGTTGTTTAACCGGGATCTTCCCATTTCGCTGTCTTACAGCAAGAGCTCTTATGCCATGGGGCCTGGCGCGTCGGACTGGGAGCGGCTGCAGACTGCTATTGGTCAGGGCAACACCCAGATGACGCCGTTACACAATGCCATGATCACAGCGGCCATTGCTAATGGCGGCACGCTGATGAAACCATATCTGATTGACCACGTGGAATCCGTAGCGGGTGAGGAAGTAAAGAAATTCCTGCCTTCCGCTTACGGAAACCTGATGACTTTCCAGGAGGCTTCCACGCTTTCTATGTTCATGCGGAGTGTTGTGACGGATGGAACCGGTTCCGGGGTCCGCACCGATGCCTATTCCGTAGCCGGAAAAACCGGGTCTGCGGAATTTGAGACCGGCAAAGAAACCCACGCGTGGTTTACCGGGTTTGCCCCGGCGGAGAATCCGAAGCTGGTTGTCACCGTGCTGGTGGAGGAGGCCGGATCGGGCGGCCATGTGGCGGCACCGATCGCAAGAAGTATTTTTGATACCTATTTTTCAAGATAAAAATAGAGATATATCGCGTTACACAAAAAATTTTAGGAGTGACAAAGGAGGAAACGCATGTTTCATGCAAAGGAGTATGTGAAGGCGGAAAGCCTGGAACAGGCATATGAGCTGAACCAGAAACGAAGCAATGTTCTGGTAGGCGGTATGATGTGGCTGAAAATGAGCAGCGGAAACCGGAATACGGTGATCGACATAAGCGGTCTGGGCCTGAATCAGATTGAGGAGACGGAGGATGAATTCCGGATTGGCTGTATGTGCAGCCTGCGGGACTTAGAGCTTCATGAGGGCTTAAACCGTTACTTTGACGGCGCGTTTCGCGAGTGTACCCGCTGGATCGTCGGAACCCAGTTCCGCAATGGAGCAACTGTGGGCGGCAGCATTTTTGGACGTTTTGGTTTTTCCGACATTCTTACCTGCATGATGGTTCTTGACACCTATGTAGAGCTTTATAAAGGCGGAACCGTTTCTCTGGAAGAATTTGCGCAGATGAAATACAGCCGGGATATCCTGGTGCGCATCATCATCAAAAAGGACGGCAGGAAGGCAGCTTATGTCAGCCAGCGCCGTTCTAAGACGGATTTCCCACTGATTGCAGTTGCGGCAGCAAAAAAAGAGGATATGTGGTACATTTCCGTCGGAGCAAGACCTTCCAAAGCAGCTTTGGTAAGCCGTCCGGTTCAGACCGGGTGCGAGATTTCTGATCAGGCGAAGGAAGCAGTCAGCCTGTTTTCCTTCGGCAGCAATTTGCGGGGCAGCGCGGATTACCGTAAATCTCTGGCAGAAATCTATGTGAGAAGACTCATGGAACAGTTAAGCGGGGAGGAGGCGTAAGCATGAAAATCAGACTGACTTTAAATGGAAAAAAAGTGGAAGGGGAGATCAAAGCAGATACCCTTCTGTTAGATTTTGTCCGCGAAAAAGGCTGCTATAGCGTCAAGCGCGGATGCGAGACCTCCAACTGCGGCCTTTGTACTGTATGGCTGGATGGAAAGCCGGTGCTTTCCTGTTCAGTGCTGGCAGCCAGAGCTGACGGGCATGAGATCACGACTCTGGAGGGACTCCAGAAAGAGTCCGAGGAATTTGCGGATTTCCTGGCAAAGGAAGGCGCGGATCAGTGCGGTTTCTGCAGTCCGGGACTCATTATGAATGTGCTGGCTATGGAGCGGGAGCTGGTAAACCCGACCATGGAAGAGGTGCGGGAGTATCTGGCTGGAAATTTATGCCGCTGTACCGGTTATGCCGGACAGATCCGTGCCCTGGAAAACTATTTAAACCGGAAGAAGGAGGCGTAATCCATGGAACCGAAGAGAAAATATGTAGGCGCGTCTGTGATCAAGAAAGACGCAAAGGCACTCCTTTCCGGAAAGCCGCTTTACACCGATGATATCGCACCGAAGGACTGTCTCGTCGTGAAGCTTCTGCGCAGCCCCCACGCCCATGCGCTGATTGAGGAGATCGATCTTTCCAGAGCCTTAAAGGTAGAGGGAATCGAGACAATCCTGACCTATAAAGACTGTTCCCAGAAGCGTTTCACCATGGCAGGCCAGACCTACCCGGAGCCGAGCCCTTATGACCGCCTGCTGCTGGACCAGAGAGTCCGCTTTGTGGGTGACGCGGTAGCTATCGTGGCAGGTGAGACAGAAGAGGCCGTTGATAAGGCTTTGCGCCTCATCAAAGTAACATATCAGGTGCTGGAACCGGTCCTGGATTTCCACACCGCGAAGGATAATCCGATCCTGGTACATCCGGAGGACAACTGGAAGAGCCTGTGCCCGGTAGGAGCAGATAACAAGCGAAACCTCTGCGCATCCGCGGAGGACGGAAATGGTGATGTGGATGCTATCCTGGCAAACTGCGCCCATGTCATTGACCGCACCTACCATGTAAAGGCGAACCAGCAGGCCATGATGGAGACCTTCCGTACCTTTACCACCATGGACGCTTATGGACGTTTAAATGTCACTTCTTCTACCCAGGTTCCGTTCCATGTGCGCCGTATTGTGGCTCACGCACTGGACATTCCGAAGTCCAAAGTCCGCGTGATCAAGCCGAGAATCGGCGGCGGCTTT
This sequence comes from Ventrimonas faecis, assembly GCF_040096075.1. Taxonomy (NCBI): domain Bacteria; kingdom Bacillati; phylum Bacillota; class Clostridia; order Lachnospirales; family Lachnospiraceae; genus Ventrimonas; species Ventrimonas faecis. The sequence continues at coordinate 9,719 of NZ_JBBMFJ010000032.1, read as the reverse complement.
GGCGCAAAACAGACTGTGGTAACCGAAATTTATCCGGCACTGGTTACCTGGAAGACCGGAAAACCGGCCAAGCTCATTTACACCCGTTATGAGTCCCAGATTGCTTCTTCTCCGCGTCATGAAATGGAAGTGCATGTGCGCCTGGGTGCGGATGAGAACGGAATTTTCCAGGCCATCGACCTGTATACCTTATCCAATACCGGAGCATTTGGTGAGCATGGACCGACCACTGTCGGCCTGTCCGGGCACAAATCCATCCCGATCTATTCCACGCCGAAGGCTTACCGGTTCTGTTATGACGTTGTTTATACCAATACCATGTCAGCAGGCGCATACCGTGGTTATGGCGCAACCCAGGGCGTGTTTGCGCTGGAGTCCGCGGTCAACGAGCTTGCACGGGAGTTACAGATGGATCCGACCGTGCTGCGTGAAAAGAACATGGTACATGAGGGTGACTTCATGCCTGCTTACTACGGCGAAACCGCCAACAGCTGTGCCCTGGACCGCTGCATGGCAAGAGCAAAAGAGATGATGCACTGGGATGAGAAATATCCATGCCGTGATATGGGCAACGGCAAAGTCCGTTCTGTTGGTGTAGCTATGTGTATGCAGGGATCTTCCATTTCCAATCTGGATGTGGGATCCATCACTTTAAAGTTAAATGATGACGGCTTCTACACCATGATGATAGGCGCATCCGACATGGGTACCGGCTGCGACACCACGCTGGCCCAGATTGCGGCAGATGTGCTGGGCTGTGATTTGGAAAACATTGTGTCCCACGGTGTAGACACCGATGTTTCCCCGTATGACTCCGGCTCCTACGCGTCCAGTACCGCTTACCTGACCGGCATGGCGGCTGTGAAGGCATCCAACTCCATGGTACGCCTGATTACCGAGAAGGGCGCGGAGTATCTGGAGAAAGAGCCGGAAGAGGTGGATTTTGACGGCGAGCAGGTATTTGCAAAGGACGGTTCCGCCTCCATCAGCTTAAAAGATATCGGAAACCGCGCTATGGCGAACAACGGAAAGGCCCTTGAGGTTACCGAGAGCCATTCCTCACCGGTATCCCCGCCACCGTTTATGGTCGGCATGGCTGAGATTGAGATGGATAAGGAAACCTGTGATTTTGAACTGGTCAATTATGTGGCAGTGGTAGACTGCGGAACCCCGATCAACCCGGCCATCGCCCGGGTGCAGACCGAGGGCGGCCTGGGACAGGGAATCGGCATGGCCATGTTCGAGGATGTGACCCGTTCCGAAAAAGGACAGGTTTACGAGAACTCCTTCATGCAGTACAAGCTTCCGACCCGTGTGGATGTGGGAAATATCCAGGTGGAATTTGAGAGCAGCTACGAGCCCACCGGCCCGTTTGGTGTCAAATCCATCGGAGAGGTTGTCATTAACACGCCATCCCCGGCCATTGCGGCGGCGGTAGCGGCTGCCACCGGTGTCCAGATCCGGGAACTGCCAATCACAGCGGAGAAGATTTTCCGTGCAAAGCACGAAATGTAAAAGGGTTTTGAAAGAACTCTGCAAGTAACACAATAAGAAACTTGCAACTTGCCCGAATTCGAGGTATACTAAAACCAGTCTATGCGACACACCAAAGCTGTGTTTTCCGGCACAGCGCAACAGGAGGAATTGCAATGATAGAAGCAACGAGCTGTGGAGGTGTGGTTATATTTCGCGGCAAGATCCTGGTCCTCTATAAGAATTACAAGAACAAGTATGAGGGCTGGGTCCTTCCAAAGGGAACTGTAGAAGCCGGGGAGGAATACAAAGAGACGGCTCTTCGGGAAGTCAAAGAGGAGACCGGCGTGAGCGCATCCATTATCAAATACATTGGAAAAAGCTCTTATTCCTTCAATACGCCGCAGGATATGGTGGAGAAAGACGTACACTGGTATCTGATGATGGCGGACAGCTATTACAGTAAACCACAACGGGAAGAGCATTTTGTGGATTCCGGATATTACAAGTTTTATGAGGCTTACCACCTTCTGAAATTCTCCAACGAGAAACAGATTCTGGAGAAGGCTTATAACGAATACCGGGACCTGAAAAAAGCGAACCTCTGGGGCAGCAAGAAGTATTTTTAAGATTTTGCAAGGCAAATGAAACAGAATGTAAGAACAGGGAATCCAACGGATTCTCTGTTTTTCTGCCCGGGATTGAAACCGGGAGATTAGGAAAGAAAAAGGAGGAATTGAGTGTATGAAGTATGATGTGATTATTGTGGGCGCAGGCCCGGGCGGCATTTATTCCGCTTATGAGCTGACTAAGAAGTGCAGCGGCAAAAAGATTGCGGTGTTTGATTCCGGTTATACCTTAAAGAAGCGTCACTGCCCGATCGACGGTGACAAGATCAAAGCCTGCATCAAGTGTAAATCCTGCTCCATCATGAGCGGATTTGGCGGAGCTGGCGCATTCTCTGATGGTAAATATAACATTACCAACGATTTCGGCGGCACCCTGTACGAGTATATCGGCAAAAAAGCAGCCACCGAGCTCATGGAATACGTGGATGAGATCAACATGGCCCACGGCGGCGAGGGTACCAAAATGTATTCCACCGCAGGAACCAGCTTAAAGAAGGTCTGCATCCAGAACCGCTTAAAGCTGCTGGATGCATCTGTGCGTCATCTGGGAACCGACATCAATCTGGTGGTGTTAGGACAGCTTTACGATGAGTTAAAGGAGCAGGTGGATTTCTATTTTGAGTCTCCGGTTACCCACATCGAGAACCTGGAAGACGGAACCTACCGTGTGTGGGTAGGCGAGACTTCCTATGACTGCGAGAAATGCGTGGTTTCCGTAGGAAGAAGCGGAAGTAAGTGGATGGAGCATATCTGTAAGGAACTGGATATCCCGACCAAGTCCAACCGTGTGGACCTGGGTGTGCGCGTGGAGCTTCCGGCAGTATTATTCTCTCATCTGACCGACGAGCTTTACGAGAGCAAGATTGTATACCGCACCGAGAAGTTCGAGGATAACGTGCGTACCTTCTGCATGAACCCGCGCGGTATTGTGGTAAATGAGAACACCAACGGCATTGTAACCGTAAACGGACACAGCTATGAGGATCCGGCCAAGCAGACCGAGTGCACCAACTTCGCCCTGCTGGTATCCAAGCATTTCTCCGAGCCGTTTAAGGACAGCAACGGCTACGGCGAGAGCATTGCGCGCCTTTCCAACATGCTGGGCGGCGGTGTTATTGTACAGCGTTTCGGTGACCTGGTGCGCGGAAGACGAAGCACCCAGAAACGTATTGAGGAAAATATGTTCATGCCGACCCTGTCCGCAACCCCGGGCGATTTAAGCCTGGTGCTGCCGAAGCGTATCCTGGACGGCATCATTGAGATGATCTACGCGCTGGATAAGATCGCGCCTGGTACCGCCAACGACGATACCCTGCTGTACGGCGTGGAAGTCAAATTCTACAACATGGAAGTAGATGTGGATGAGAACCTGGAGAGCCGCCACAAAGGCCTTTACATCATCGGCGATGGCAGCGGCGTGACTCATTCCCTGTCCCATGCATCTGCCAGCGGTGTGTATGTAGCGAGAAAAATCGCGGAAACTTTATAGAGATAAACGATCTGCCGGACGTTTGTTCAGTGGAAAATGCCTGTTGTTTGTGTATCATGCAGACAGCAGGCAAATCCGCTGACAGGCGCCCGGCAAACGTGTATGAGGAGATTTTGTCATGAAATCATCGAATGAACTGCGCACAATGCTGCGCGCCATTGACCATAAAAGTTATCCGGCCTACAAATCTCTGGCCGGGGCGTATCAGTTTGGAACCTATGTGCTGGTGATTGACCATGTGCAGGGGGATCCGTTCGCCTCCCCATCCTCCGTTCATCTGGAAATTCCCTGGAAGCTGTCTGGATTTTCCGAAGAACTGCGGGATCAGGATTGTAAACGGATTGCGCTGCAGGACCACCTGACGAGACTGTTTTCTGCCCAGACGGAGCGGTTCAGCTTTCAGGCGAAGGGTTCCGGCAAGAGCGGCCTGATTTCCATCAGCCGCTGCGGGCAGGAGGTTCTGGAGCGCAGCGCCTGTGAGATCGGCCGGGATACCATTACCGTGCGTTTTCATGTGGGCTTTCCGGCTTTCGGAAGAACCATTGACGCAGGCGGACTGGAGAAGATTCTGTTTGATTTTCTGCCGAAGGCGGCGGAGAAGAGCTTTTTTGCCAAAAATCTGGACCGGAAATCGCTTCAGGCGGCGGTATGGCTGGCAGAAGACCAGACGGAGCTGCGCCGCCAGATGCGGGAGCGAAATGTGGTGGCCTTTGTGGCAAACGGCTCCATTCTGCCGAGAAAAAGCGGCGTTTCGGACCAGCCCATGAAGGACAGCATTCCCTTTGTTTCCCCGAAGACGATGGAAGCATCCTTTGTCCTGCCGCATCACGGAGAGATCCGCGGCATGGCAGTTTTAGCTGGCATCGCGCTGATCGTGGGTGGCGGCTATCATGGAAAATCCACGCTGCTTTCCGCTTTGCAGATGGGCGTGTATGACCATATTGCGGGAGATGGACGAGAGTTTGTTCTGGCAGATGAGACCGCGGTGAAGCTGCGGGCAGAGGAGGGTCGTTCCATCCGCAATACCGATATTTCCCTGTTTATCAATGACCTGCCAAATGGTAAGGACACGAAAAACTTTTCCACGCCGGATGCCAGCGGCAGCACTTCCCAGGCGGCCGGCGTGGTGGAAGGCATTGAAGCAGGAAGCAGGCTGTTTCTGATTGATGAGGATACCTCCGCTACCAACTTTATGGTGCGGGATGATTTCATGCAGCAGGTTATCAGCCGGGAGAAAGAGCCCATCACGCCGTTTCTGGAGCGGGCGCGGGATCTGTATGAGAAGGCAGGCGTGTCCACGATTCTGGTAGCGGGAAGCTCCGGAGCGTTCTTCTATATCGCGGACCACATCATCCAGATGGATTGCTATAAACCGGTAGAGATCACGGAGCGGGTGAAGGCACTTTGCAGGGAGCATCAGGCGCCGAGAACGCAGGCGCCGGGCTTTGCAGTTCCGGGGTTTGCGGAGGCGTATGCGGCAGGAAGAGCGGCAGGACGCAGAGAAGAGAGGGCAGAACGCAGAGAAGAGAGGGCAGAACGTGGTGGTTCTGGCGGAGTTATGTCTGGAACGTGGGCCAGAAAGCCGGAAGGTGCGGATGACCGGAAAGCCGGGAAAGGAAGACCGGAGCATGGCAGAGGCGGCCGAGGCGGCGATCATGCCCAGGAGCACAGCAAAGTGAAAACCTTCGGACGCGATTCCTTCTCCATCGACCGGGAGACCGTGGATCTGCGCTATGTAGAGCAGCTGGCGGATTCCGAGCAGACATCCGCGTTGGCTTATCTGACCCGCTATGCCCTGGAACAGCTGGCTGACGGACGGAAAACTCTGCGGCAGATTGCGGCAGAATTGCAAAAACGGATTGAGACAAAAGGCTGGGACGGCCTGACGGGCTCCTATGTGCCATGCGGGCTGGCGAAGCCGAGAATCCAGGAAGTATTCGCGGCGCTGAACCGTTATCGTGGGTAAAAAATTTGGAGCAGTTCACAGTTACCGGTTACCAGACCATATCGGAATATGGCCGGGAAGATGAGTGCTACTTTGAAGAAGACGGCCGTCTGGTGATGGATGCGGAAACTGCGGAATCCGTGACCGAGAATGATTCTGTGACTGAGCATGATACAGAGGAGAGCGGGAATACTAAAGCTGGCAGCGAATCAGCAGATACGCAGTCAGACACGGAAAAACAGGCAGACAGGAGAAACGATGAATACGGAAAATAAAAAATCAAATTCTGATTATGAAGAACTGATGCAGTATCTGGAGGAAGCTCAGGCCTATGAGACGGCACTGATCCTCTTTGAGTGGGACGAGGAGACACTGGCACCGGAGGAGGCCGGGAACCGCACAGCGCGGATGCAGGGCGTTTTGTCATCATCCTATCAGCGGATCATGATGAGTGAACGGGTAAAGGAACTTGTGGACAAGTGTCTGCGGGAACTGACCGGAAAGCCAGTGTTGGAGACACCGGATGGCGAACTCACGGAAGAAGGCATCCGCTATGCCATCCTGAAAGCCGCAAAGCGTACCATCGAGGAGGTATCCTGCATTCCGCCGGAGGAATACCGGGCGTATCAGGAGCTGACCTCGAAATCCACCCGCATCTGGACAAAGGCACGTAAAGAAAATGATTTTGCTTCCTTTGTGCCAGTGTTAAAGGAAATCATAGATTACCAGAAAAAGTTTGCCTCCTACCGTCAGAAGGACGGGCAGAAGCTTTACGATGTGATGCTGGATTCCTTTGAGCCGGGCTTTACCATGGAGAAGCTGGATGAGTTTTTCGGCATGTTAAAGGAGCATATCGTTCCGCTGTTAAAGCAGGTGATGGAAAGCCCCGTCTGTATTCAGGATGATTTCCTGGACGGGGACTATTCCGAGGAGAAGCAGCGGGAACTGGCTGAGTATCTGGCAAAGTATGTGGGTTTTGACTTTTCCAGGGGAGTTCTGGCAGTCAGCGCCCACCCGTTTACCACAAACCTGCATAACAGGGATGTGCGCATCACCACCCATTACAAATCCCGCGTGGATTCTTCGGCATTTTCTGTGATCCATGAGAGCGGTCATGCCATTTACGAATTCGGCATTGATGACCGGTTAAGCCAGACACCGGCCGGACAGGGAACCTCCATGGGCATGCATGAGTCCCAGTCTCGGTTCTTTGAGAACATCATCGGCCGCAGCGAGGCATTCTGGATCCCGGTATACGGAAAACTGAAAGAACTGTTCCCGGGGCAGCTGAAAGGTGTGGGAAGAGAAATGTTTGTCCGCGCCATCAATAAGGTACAGCCGGGCCTGATCCGAACCGAGGCCGATGAACTGACCTACAGCCTTCATGTGCTGGTTCGTTATGAACTGGAGAAAATGCTGATTGAGGAAGACTTGGATGTGAAGGAGCTTCCGAAGCTCTGGGCGGACAAATATGAGGAATACCTGGGTATCCGCCCGGAAAATGATACAGAAGGCGTACTCCAGGACATCCACTGGGCCCAGGGCTCCTTCGGCTACTTCCCGTCCTACGCACTGGGAAGTGCCTTCGGCGCCCAGATGCTCTCCCAGATGAAAAAAGAGATGGATTTTGACCGTCTGCTGGAGGAAGGAAAGCTGGATGTGATCCGGGAGTACTTGAGAAAGCACGTACACCGCTATGGAAAGATGAAAGACAGCCGGGAGATTTTAAAAGATCTGACCGGGGAAGACTTTGAACCGAAGTATTATGTGGAGTATCTGGAGGAGAAGTACCGGAAGCTCTATGAGCTGTCACGATAAAGGAACCTGGAAAGCGAACTCCGGGTCGAGCTTTTTGCGCGGGCGGCAAACGGAACGACTCCGACGGATGCCGGTTTTCTGATAGGAGCCGCTTCCCATGCGGATCTGGCGTCCAGGACGGTGTACCACGGAAAGCCAGCTGATCTACCGGTTCTGCCAGGAAAAGGCCGGAATCGGAATCGATGCGGATATTCATGAGGAATCGGAGTTGCCGGAGGGCCTGCGCAAGATCGAACTCTGCGATGCCATTCCGTGGAAAAAGAATCGCCGGACGCTCTGGTCGTGGCAGTTGGATCCAGCCCGCTTGTTCCGCCAATCAAGGGACTGAATGGTGAAAATGTAGTCATTGTGAATGATTATTACCGGAAAAACTTCCGGAATCATGAGAATTTTCGCAGACCGGATACATAAAATAAATGAAAAGTATGCAGGTACAAAGATGCCGGTAAATCAGAAACTGGAAAACCTTTTAAATCTTTCTCTGGATACTACGGCAGAAGAGCGGAGCCGGTCTTCCGAACTGGAGACTGGCTACAACCCGGAGGAACAGACCTGGGAGCTGATCGTAAAATACTCCGGGAGTCTGGATGCGGCGCGGGAGCTTGGTGCCCTGGTGGAGGAAATGCGCAACGAGTACGCGATTCTGACGGTAAAAGAAAGCCAGATTCCGCTGATCAGCGCGCTGCCGCAAATTGAATATATCGAAAAACCAAAGAGGCTGTTCTTTGCCATAAATCAGGCAAAGGCAGCCTCCTGTGTTAATATTTTACAGGAAACACCGCCTTATTTGAGCGGAAGAGGCGTGCTGATCGCAGTGCTGGATTCCGGGATTGACTATTTTCATGAGGCATTTCGGCGGGAAGATGGGACTACCCGGATACTGGAGCTGTGGGATCAGACGCAGAACCGGATTTATACGGAAGCGGAGATCAACCGGGCGCTGGAGAGCGGCAGCAGGGAGGCAGCACGACAAGTGGTTTCATCTGCGGATGTCAGCGGACATGGGACGGCGGTGGCTGGGATTGCGGCGGGAGACAGCAGAGGGGGAGCAGCGGAACGGAATTTTGAGAGCGGTGGGCGGAGCAACGGAGTTGCGGGCGGCAGCACTGTACCTGGCATGTACCGCGGTATCGCTTACGAGAGCGACCTTCTGGTGGTGAAGCTTGGCACCGCCCGCCCGGACGGTTTTCCCAGAACCACAGAACTCATGCGGGCCGTCAACTACGCGGTTTCCTTTGCTGCAGAGCGTTTCCTTCCGCTGATCATCAACATCAGCTTTGGCAACACCTACGGTTCCCACGATGGAACCAGTCTGTTGGAAACCTTTCTGGATGACATAGGAAATTACGGACGGACCACGATTCTGGTGGGAAGCGGCAATGAAGGAGCGGCCAGCGGTCATACCTCCGGCACGTTGCAGATGCGAAGAACAGAAGAGGTGGAGTTTACCGTTTCTTCCTATGAAAGCAGCTTCAGCATCCAGCTCTGGAAAGCCTACAGTGACCAGTTTACGGTCAGTCTCCAGGCACCGTCCGGGGAACGGTTTGGGCCGTTTTCAGAAGAACTCGGACCAGTCCGGTTTCGTTACCGGAAAACGCAGATTCTGTTGTATTACGGAAAGCCGGGCCCCTACAGCACAGCCCAGGAACTGTATTTTGATTTTATCCCGGATGAGGGCAGCTATGTGGAGGAAGGAATCTGGACCTTCTTTTTAAGGCCGGTCAGCCTGGTCTGCGGTCGCTATGATTTCTGGCTTCCCTCAGCCGGAATCCTGAACACGGCAACCCGCTTTCTTCGCCCCACGCCCGATACTACCCTGACGATTCCTTCCACGGCATCCAAAGTCATCACCGTGGGAGCTTACAACAGCTTTTACAATTCCTACGCGGATTTCTCCGGCCGCGGCTTCACCCGCCTGACCAGTCAGGTAAAACCGGACATTGCCGCGCCCGGCGTAAACATCACGGCCCCGGCGGTAAACGGCGGTTATCAGTCCGTCACCGGAACCTCCTTTGCCACACCCGTGGCCAGCGGGGCGGCAGCGCTTCTCATGCAGTGGGGCATTGTGAATGGGAATGATCCGTTTTTGTACGGAGAGAAGGTGAAAGCGTATCTGAGGAGAGGCGCAAGGAAACTGCCGGGGATTGCGGAGTATCCGAATCCGATGGTGGGGTATGGGACGCTGTGTGTGCGGGACAGTTTGCCGTAAAGCGTTAGAATTCAAACACTTTGATGCTTTTCAGATAAATCAGACCGTGTTATACTCTGAATCAGAAATTGAGAAAAGGACGTAACTGTTCAGTAGGTCTGCGCATTCACTGCGCTGACCGTATGAAAACATGGGCTTGCAGGCAAAAATCCCATT
>NZ_JBBMFJ010000031.1:0-43631 GCF_040096075.1 Ventrimonas faecis | reverse complement strand
CACTGCTTTTTTATTTGAGAAAGAAAAAGCTGCGCAACAACCTTGGCAGGCCGTCGCGCAGCGACTTAGTTCAATTTGTGATTCCACCGGAGCATCCACTTTCCTTCTGCTCTTGCAGAATATCCAACAGAGTAATCTGTTTATCTTTCCTTTTATTGGTACGCTCCGGTTTTTCTGCATTTTCCGGAATGTTCCATGTCTTGCCGGCAAGAAACGCACCGTTCATACGCCCTTGGGCACAGTAATTTCTAACACTGCGCTCTGACACATCCCACTTTTTCGCTATTTCAGTAACTGAAAGATATCGCATCTATGATCCTCCGTCATAAAATCTATCAAAAACTACGTTAATCTATTACATAGTATACCATATCATCAGCAAAAACACCAATAATGTTCAAACCGGATCACTGTACTTTTTGCCGACATAGGAAATACTGCTTCTGGATATAAAAAGCCGGGCTCCAGCGAAAATGAAGCCCGGCAAGGTATTATTCATATACGATTTCTTTCAGCACAAATTCTTCTACTCGCCCCACACATCAATCTGGCAGCTCTTCATTGTCTCCAGCGCAGCCTCATGTTTTTCCGGTGTAACCCCTGCACAACAGCCTGCATCTACCGAAATTACCGCCTCTGGATACATGGCTTTCAAAATCAAAGCATTGGAAACCACGCAGATGTCGGTACATACACCCACAAGCTCTATTTCATCATGCTCACCAAATCCACCCCAGTTAAGCCATCCAAAGGTCGGTTTATCTATGTATTCACAACCTTCCATTTCCAGTTCCGGTATAATCTGCCAACCATCTGTGCCTTTGATACAATGTATTACCGGAAGTTTTTTTCCTTCCGCTGTATCCAGATAATTTTCTTCATGTGTGTCCCTGGTAAAAATGATCCGATCTCCGCGATCCGCATATTCTTTGATTTTAGCCTGCACATTAGGAACAATGGCCCGTGCTTCTTTGCTTCCAAGAGATCCTGTCACAAAATCATTCTGCATATCGATTACAATTAATACTCTGCTCATATTTTTTCCTCCAGTTTTATTATATTGAGAACTTCTTGAAAATTTCTTTTCTATGGTGATGATATTCGTCTAAAATAGATAGCGTATCTGATCACAGCTTCAGCATTCCGCTTTCAGCCAGTGCCCTGGCCTGAAATGACTTTGTACCTTCTTCAAAAGCAATCCGAATTTTTCCTTTTGGCATTCCTGTGATCACGCCTTCTCCAAAGCGTTTATGCTCCACGACCATACCAACTCCAAGCTGCTCCAGAAATGCCTGATACGCTGTATCGGAAATTGTTTTCGGCTGTTCACGTTTTATTTTGAGCTGGTTCACTGTAGCTGCTCTCTTTGGTATTTCCATTGGCTTTTTTAGAACCTTCCGACCAAATAATTCATCACAAAAATCTGAACTTTGCGGCTTCATGGTAAATACATTCAGCTGATTTTTTGCTCTCGTAATCCCTACATAAAATAAACGGCGTTCTTCCTCATAGCTTTCCAGTTCTTCCTTGGCGGCCGTTCTGGGATTTTGTAAAACCTGATCCGGCAAAATTCCATCAATCACATCCAGCAGATACACCGTATCGTACTCCAGTCCCTTGCTGGCATGAATCGTGGACAAAATAAACGGGCAGCTGTAGTCCGGCGGCTTCTCCTTTATGATCTGCTGCAGCTCACTCAGACGCTCCACCAGACGGATTGGTGACTCCTCCAATGCCGCAAGAATCCTTAAAGTATCCAGTTTGTTATCCTTAATCTCATTTCTGGTCAGGTAATCCTGATATCCCATGTACTGAACAATCCGGTAAATTGCCCGGCCAGCCGGTTCCTCCAGCAAATGCTTCATATGTGTCTGGATGGCGCTGATGCTTCCTTTTACATAACCATCCAGATCTCCGTACTGAAGGGCTGCCTCCCAGACGGACAATTTCTGCTTTCTGCTGATATCCGCGATTTTGTGAGCATCCTGTTTGCGCAGATACGTCCCAAGCTTATAATAAACCTGCAAAAACAAATCCGTATTCTGCGGATCAGCCGCCAGCTTTATGATATTGCTGATATCCATCACAACCCGGTTCGTAAAAAATGTCATGTCCGCATTGCGCATCCGATATGGAATTCTGTTTCGTTCCAGAAGATCAATCAACGGAAGAGCGCATTCATGATCCCGGTAAAGAACTGCAGTCTGGTTTGTGCACCCCGCTGCCACCTTCAAAAGATACGAATACTGCGCTTTTCTGTTCGCAACCGAAACCTCCCTCAGATCCCTCTGCTTTGACCTTGACGGACGCATATGTTTTTCATGACGCAACGTGTTTTTCTGGATAAAGCAATCCGCGGCCTGAACAATGTTCGCATCGGAGCGGAAATTTTCTTCCATCAGAAGAACCTTTGCCCCAGGATGATGCTGCTCAAACTCAAGCAGCGCCTCCGGATAAGCTGCACGGAATCCGTAAATACTCTGGTCCTCATCTCCTACCATAAAAAGATTTTCCGTTCTGGATGCCAGCAGCGCAATGATCGCATGCTGGATTTTGGAAGTGTCCTGGGCCTCATCCACACAGATATACGGATACTGATCCTGAAAATACTCTAACAGCCACGGAATTTTTCGCAGCATGTTGTAGGCATAAACCATCTGATCATCGTAATCCATCAGCTGATTTTCCCGCAAATGACTGCAATATTCTTTGTAAATCGCAGAAATCTGAATCTCCGCCGTCTCATCCAACGCCTCAATTTCTTTCTCATCCAGCATCCGGTTTTTTATGTACGTGATCAGGGTCCGGACATTCTTCAGATCGCCTTCCGTCGGATAAACCCGCTCCGTTTTCTGATAGATTGCAGACAAAATCGCGGAAATCCGTTTCTCATCCGTGAGAAGCGAAAAAGCAGTCCGCCCCGTTTTCCGTCCATAATACTGAATCACTCTGGCGCAAATTCCGTTAATGGTACGAAACTCCAGGCGGTCTGCCAGATCCTGCCCAAACCGACTTGCAAAACGCTCCGACATATCTTTTGTCGCCGCCACCGTGTACGTTACCGTCAGAATTTTCTCCGGAGCAATCCCCCTGCAAAAGATCATATAGCCCAGGCGTGTAACCAGTACCGTCGTTTTTCCTGATCCCGGAACCGCAAGAAGAAGCACTTGGCCAGTCACACTCTGCACGGCACTTTGCTGCTGTTCATTCAGTTGTAAGGAAAATTGATTGTAAAATTCTGACCAGGTTAACATGATTTGATACCATACCTCTCAATCTTATCATACTTAAGCTTCAAATAATGCAACCAGCTCAGATAAAACTTTCTGCCGGTGCCAACCGTTGGAAGATTTTCGAATTGGTCAGACAGTGTCTGACTGATTTTATCTTGCCAATGAGCGCATTTCCTTATCTGTTAAATAATTTTTCGCAATGCTGACATCACTTTTTACAATTTTTCCTTCTGGTGCTGCCGCCCATTTCAATACTATCCTGCTGCTCTCCAACTGATGCAACATAAGTAAGATATTCTGCCGCACTGGAACGGATAGTGATTTCATTTTTCTTCTTTGTCAATCTAAATACCTCCTGCCAACAAGCCTATCTCGTCTCCCGATACCTCCTCCGATAATAATCCATCGCACGATATTCTATAATATCCTTCATCTGCTCTTTCAACGCCTCATTCTTAACCCAGCTCTGCAACTCGCTTCTCAGGGAAATCACATAGCCACTCTTCTCCTCAAAAAATCCTTTTCCTGATTCCAGAAGGAAATGAACAGGCATCGAAATGATTTTCTTTAAATGATCTTTATCCGACATTGCTTTATATTTTTCATAGGTTATCTGCTTGTCCAGATCTTTCCAGTTTCGGTTCTGGTCGAAGAACTGTTTCCAGGCTTGCAGCAATTGCGGAGCAGTCAAGTCTGTCTGGATATCACCGTCATTGTAAAATGCCATCAAAACAGGCATTTTATAGACCTTGGTCATGCTCGTCGTTTCCAGAACATTTAAGAATTCCCTTGCAATGCCCTGCAGCAACTCATTTTCCATTTCCGTAGTCTCACCCAATGCATGCAAGAAACCAAGATAATCCCTGAAAATATTGTCTTTCGTATGCGACATGGCAAGCTGATAGACATCATCGTCCATGTAGGTAAATAAATCCATGCGGGAAGGTCTTCTTCCCAGCTTTTCTTTTACCTGGAAATATTCCACCCGGATCTGATCCCGGATTCTCAGCTGTTTTTTGTCCATCTCCGCAAACAGATCAATCAGCCGCATATCGAAATCGATCAGACAGTCATCCGGGATGCCCTCCCGGTCCGATGGGCGGTATGACATTGCCGTGAAACCGACATTTCCGGTGAGGAATCTTCTCACATTTCCTGCCTTCTCATAGTTCCCGATAAAATCCAGCACAGTCAGATATTCCTTGCCGGCGCTGCGTCTTAAGCCCCTGCCAAGCTGCTGCAGAAATACAATCGGCGATTCCGTTGGCCGCAAAAACAGGACCATGTCCACGGATGGAATGTCCACACCTTCGTTAAACATATCCACCGAAAAAATCACCCGGATTTCGCCGGACTTCAGCTTTTCAATTGCTGCATTTCGCTCCTCTGCATACGCTCCGGGCGCACCGCTGTAAACCGCAGCCGATGGAATTCCTCTTTTGCTGAATTCCATTGCCATTTCTTCCGCATGTTCCCTGGTGGAGCAAAAGCCCAATGCTCTTTTCGATCCGTACTTATTGTAATATTTGTAAATCAGTTCATGCCGATGGACATTTCCCAGATACGTTTCATTCAATTCCTTTTCCGTATAATGGCCCTTTACCACATGCAATTTGGAATAATCGGTATCATCGTAAATGCCATAATAGCGGAACGGCACCAGCATTCCCTTGTTAATCGCCTCTCCCAATGAAATTTCATAAGGCACATTATAATCGCATATTTCGTATATATTGCGGCCATCCATCCGCTCCGGCGTGGCAGTCAGGCCCAACAGGAACTTCGGCTTAAAATAATTCACGATCTGAAGATACTGATTGTTTACTGCGTGATGGAATTCATCAATGACAATATAATCGAAATAATCTTTCGGAAAATACTTTTCTGTCAAATATTCGCTCTGCCCCAGTGTAGAGACAGACGCAAATATCACCGACTTGCCGGTCGTTTTTTCTTTTCCATGGAAAAATCCATAATCATCCGAATTTCTGACATTCCGGAAAGAAACCGCTGCCTGATTCAGAATCTCCTCCCGGTGCGCCACAAACAACACGTTCTGGTAATTCCTGGAATCAAAAGCCGCCAGATATGTTTTTCCAACACCCGTAGCCGCCTGGACAATTCCCCGCGAAGCACCCTCTGCCCTGCTGTTTTCCAGCGCACAAAGCGCTTCAATCTGTGCTCCCCGCGGCTCAAACAGAAGTCTAACCTTTGTATCTTCCTCTTCTTCCACATTGTCATAACGATCCAGATCTTTGGAAGCCGCAGGCCTGTGCCAGGTTTTCGAATACCGCTTTAATTCTTTATCATCAATCACAATGGAATGATTCTGGAACAAATCTTCAAATGTACAATAAAATTTCTCGTAATTTTCAGGATCCCGGTGGCTGCTGAACCGGTAATTCCACTCAATCCCGGATGTCAGAGCACTGCGGGAAATATTGGAAGAACCTATGTAAATCTCGCTGTGATCTGCATAATGAAAGATATAAGATTTTGGATGAAAAGACCGATTCTTTTCATTATAAAACCGCAGATCCACAAGCTCTCCCAGCTCATGTTTAATCAGATACAAGGCCGATGGCTGCGTAATGCCAAGATAATTTCCAGTCAAAATGCGGACCTTCGCTCCGCGCTTCATAGCCTTTTTCAGTTCTTCCAAAAGCATTTTCACACCGGATTCCATCAAAAAAGATACGATGATATCGATGCGCTCCGCCTTGCGCATGCTGTGGATCAGCTGATAATACAAATACCTTCTTTTATCCCGGTCACCCGTCATGACATCGGTGTCATATTCTTCTAAAACCACACTATCTAATGTTTTCGCAGCATTACATTCAGCCATTTTTCCTCGCCTCTTCCAGGTCTTACATCCGTTGTAATCCAGTATGTTTCCATCCTGATTTTCTCCAGATCCTTTATGAAATCCGTAAATGTTTCCATCGTAAAATCAGTAAAATATCTACCGTTGCGCTCGCCCTCAAAATCTCCATATTTGAACGATGTGTAGATAATTCCATCATCACGCAGCGCATCCGCCATCTTCAATAATACAACGTGCAATTCGTTCTTCGGAAGATGCAAAATCGAAGAACAGGCCCAGATTCCATCATACAGATTCTGTGCATCCAAATCCTGAAACAGCATATTCTGAACCTGAATTCCAGTAAATTCACTGGCATACCGGCACATCTCTTCCGATCCATCCACCGCAGTTACCTGAAGACCGGATTCTAAGAAATACTTTGTATCCCGACCAGAGCCACAGCCAAAATCAAGGACTTTAGGGCCGTTTAAGGCGTGGATGAACTTGTCCTGGACTGGTTTGAAATTTACGGATACGGTGGTGGAGATGAAGGATTGGGCGTGGTGGTTGTAGTAGTCTAGGGTTTTATTTTTCATATCTTGCATATTGCTGATCATACCATTTCCTTCCCCAAATACCATTACTTAATAACACACTTTTCATAAGTCATTAACATTTACCTGTTTCAAAATTCTATATTCCATCACTACTTATTATCAAATGCCATATCCTACCACCAATAGAATTACTTTCTTATTTCCAAAGACATTTTCCCCTTTTTTCTTTTTGTGATAATTAGTGTCTTTCCTGTACTCAGTTGAAATTGCTTATCATATGGAGAAACTATTTTATCCAAATATATATTTTCTGTCTTATCATTTAATTCGCCATTCTCATTGTCGATATCTTTTAACAAAACATTAATATTCTCTGTTTTAATTATCCACACAAGTTTCCTAGAATCTTTTCTATTAATTGTTCTGTCAGGAGAAAGCATATATGTAATATTAATCTTTTTATTTTCATCCCCTTCTACTTCAACAATTCCTTCTTGTAACCTTGACATGTTAATTGTATTAAACGGATGTCTTCCCCTGTACTCCAAATACATTTTATATAAAAATAATGTATACGGGCTCCTCAATCTCCCAAGACGTCTAATCGGATATTTCAGCGTATTATTCTCAATTATATTATACTCATGCAATTTTATTATTCGCGGGGATTGATTACTATTTAACATTATTTCCAATGATTCACCAGAGGCGTTTTTTAATTTTTCGATTGCGCTAAAATAATTTTGTAAATCCGTATAAAGATCCATATAATAATCTGGCATAATCATTTTTTCATCATTTAACTTTTGTTCCAAATTAATCTTACATTCTCCCGCTTCATTAAATTGACATAAATTTAAAATTTGATTATCAATATATTTTCTTGAAGTATATTTTATCTCCAATGTTCTTGTCTGATTATTATCTTTTGGGAAATTCGATATTCTTATATTCTGTCTATTCTGTTCTACTTCTTTCCCAATATCAATTTGACAAACCGCCTCCGCTTCTACTAATTCACTAATTCCATTTTTTACAGGGCGCTCCGGACTATACATCATATCACAATCTTGACCTAGTAAAATATATATTTTTTCATCGATTCCTTTTTCATTAACAATAAATATATCTCCTGAAGCAATCGGTTCACTATAACGATTAACATTTAAATCAAAAGCTTCGAATATGTCAATTTTTTTCAAATCTGTGTGAGTTTCCATCTCCCTTTCATCTAATAAATTAATTAATTTTGTGAACCTTAACATTTTATACAATTCTTGGTTCTCACTTAGTTTCCAGTCAAATATTAATTTTATCCATTCAGTAATTACCTGATAATTTGTAATGCCTTCCGTCGAGGCCATATTAGACAAATAAAATGCGATATTTCTATTTTTTACAGCATTTTCAAACGCTTCTTTCAATGTTTCCACATATGTATATTCTAATTTTTTTAAAATATAACTATATCCACTGCATACAATCGCAGATTGTAGTTTAGATGGTTCTTCTTTCTTTACAAGTTCAAAATATACATTATTATCTATGTTTCCGTCATCAATTGTTGAACTAAAAATCGCTCCAATTACAAAACGGTCATTATCTTTTCCGTTTTCCTTTATCACATTTATTATCTCTTTTGCACATTCATTCTGTCCAAGCTGATTATCAACAATACAAACAACCAATTGTGGTTTTTTCCTACACAAATAATCTCGAAATCTTTTTAGATCCTTTGATGAAAATTCAGTAAATACTCTAAAATCTTTCCATTCGACATCATTAAAAATGTACTGCGTGAAAATATTTTCAAATATTTGAGGATAATTTGATCCTATCCCAAAATATTTTAATATTTGTTCAACCGCCTTAGGAATAACTTTAATTTCAATTCTATTATATACCTCTTCGAAAGATTTAAATTTTTCCTTCAACATAGGAATCTGAAAAGCACTTTCAATATCATTTTCAACAATATTCTGAATATCTTCTCTCGTAAGTTCTATTTCAGATAAACTACTTATGATCCCCTGAAACAAATTATAGAATTGCCCATCAACCTGCTCTATCTCTTCAAGCATCTCTTTTTGCGCATTTTTATTTTGTCGCATTAATGAGTATATAATCGACTTTTTATTATGATCAAAATAAAAATCATCTTCAAAAAACACAATACTATCTTGCTGTATTAATGAAAACAACAGATTATAATCTATACCTTCCATTTTAATTCTCCTGTGTATTTAATGTAATGCGAAATTTATATCTATTTCCATATTCATTTCTATCATCTGTAAGCTCAATGTCTGCTGAAAATGAACGTAATAATTGCTGCACTATATACAATCCCATTCCTCTCCCGGTATGGTTTTCTTTTCCTGACTCTAGTGGTTGAAACAGTATATCCTCCATTGCTCTAATTACCCCTGTTCCCGTATCATATACTAGTATCTCATTTGGATCATTGGATTCGATTACAATACAATCCTTGCCTTCATAATGATAATATCCATCCGAAATTGAATATTTTCTTCTTCTATCTATCCAATACAATGAATTGGATATCAAATTATAAAAAACATGTACTAAAACACCTTTTGGAACAAACCATATTAAATCATCCGTTGTGCATATAATCTCTATTTCTTCTCTATCAATTTCATCTATATTCTTATGAATATCATCAATTAATTGCTTAATATTTTGATTTTCAAATTCATCATAACTTCCTCTTTTAATAAATGTCTTTTCAACAAAATTATATAAATCTGCTACCTCTTCCATCTTGTCAGCTATCGCATAATAGCTCTTTTTAATCGGTTGTACATCATGATTAATCACAAACACTTTTTGACTATCCATCAGCTCTTTTTTCAAATTATCAAAATGTGGTTGCATATTATCCATATTACTAGTCCGACAAACAGAGTCTAACTCATGAGTAATTGTTTCAGTAATAAGGCCATTCGCCATTAATTTAAAATTATTATATGCATCAACTTCTACTGCTTTTAATTGTTCGTCTGCTTCCTCCAATAATTGCACTGCTTGTTTTTGGTTCTTTTTTTCTTCCACTAAATGATCAAAAATATCTTTTATTATAGACCGAAGTTCTTCTACCTCTTTTTTAGAAAACCTTTTACTATCCTCGTCATCAGAAGTTTCCTTCATTATATCTATAGCCCTTTTTATCTTTTTTTCTGCAACAACTCCTTTTTTTAATGATTTAATTAATTCTTGATTTTGCTTTTTTATATTTTTTTCTGTATTTATAAAAAGCAAACCTTGTTCTTCCAAAATCACACGCAATATATTGGTCGCAGATCTATTTAATTCATAAAACAAACTATTAAAAACAATATCTGTCAAATTTTTAAATGAATTTGATACTTTGTTTTCTTTTATATCAAGCCTAGAACTAATTTCCTGAATATACTCTTGATCGTCATCATGTACAGATACATAACCAATAATATTTGCTAAATCAAATCTATAATACTGCTGCCCCTTTGTCCTATACTGCTGCAATTTTAACCAGTCATTCTCCTGATTCCCCAAAAAACCAATTCTATAATTTCCCCGATAAAGCTTTACCCCATTATTTAGCTTCAAGAAATTACTCATTATTCCTAATGTGAATTCAGATTTTCCTACTCTTTTTCGTTCTTCATTTACAGACTCAATAATTATATCTTTACCAATTTTTCTTCCTTGCTTAAATGAGTAAACCTTTCCTTTAATTGGTAATATCAATTTTAATTGCTCTATTACAGAGTCTGCAAGATGTGAGACATATTCTTCTCGCGTGTTTCTCTCAGCTATACTATTTTTATAAACATTATCGAAATATCTGATCAATAATTGTTTTATTCCACTTCCTTTTTCTTTCCGTATCAATACATTATTTATTCTCTTACTATTTTCTTTTAATAAACCTAAATAAAATTGATGTTCCTTTTTTAATTTTTTAAATGCTTCATCCTTTACAGCAACTTTGTGTATTCTTTCAATATACCAGGGGGTTATTTCCATAGAATAATCCAGTTTTAATTCACTACCAGACCAATCTAGCTTGAATGAATGAACACTCTCTGACAAATCGAGTAATTCTTTCGGAAAATCGATGTCTGCTTCTTTCCCATTATAAAAAAAAGATATTTTTTTTGATGTTTCCTCAAATGGAGACATTAAAAAATTAATTGCACTTTTAAGCTGGGCATTTACTAATACCGTCCCAAATGTATCTATATTTAATTCTAATTGATCCGGAGTTTCCAGAAAATCATATAAATTAACATTAAATATCCATAATCTAGTATAATTAGGAAATGTTTTTTCTATCTTCCTATATGGAAGTAAGGCCTCATCATCTTCATTTTCCATAAGTAACTTTCCATTCCAATCGATAAATGTAGTACTTGCAAATGGCTCCTCTGATGATGCTGTTTCTATTAACAAATAGTTCCCCAAATGTTGTGCGGCGAGTCTTCCAATACCCTTTTCGCCAAACATCATTCCACTTTCATCTTTTTTTAAATCTGTACCAATTGTCAAGAATCCTTTATCTAATTCTTGTGTATTCATTCCCTTTCCCTTATCCTCAATGACACAAACAGGAAATTCCCAAATTTCTTTAGGTATGCTATCTTCAATTTGTGGATTATAATTAACCAAAAACTCTCCGCAATTCTTTTTTATCTCATTCATATTATCTGCAACATGAATTCTGATTTCAGCTGATTTTGCATCTATAGAATTTTTCAATAATTCTGTTAGTGCAACGTCAGATGCTGTTATTAAATCTTTACCTAAATGCTGAATTACCCTTCTACTAATTTTAAATTCCTTATACTCCATATTTCCACCTTCTCTTTATATCTGAAAAAATTCACATATTGTTTTTGCCAATTCATATGACATAAGGTATGGCACACCATTTCCAATCATCTTAAACTTATCTGTAAGAGCTAAATCAGATGGCAATTCAAACCATTTTGGTAAAGACTGTATTGCCATCGCTTCAGCAACTGTTAAACGTCTACTTCTGTATGGATGCAAGTGTACCTCATTATTCCCATACGCTGCTGTCGGTGAATATCTCCACCTATGCAACCGTTTAAATGACTTTCTGCTAACATCCCCCTCTTCTACATTTCGTATTCGATCTTGTCCATTTCTAACCTTAAATTTATCTTTACAATTCGCATGTTTATAAACATTATTTTTTCTAAACCAATACTCCACTGTTAATTCAATTGGGACATTATACCTAAATTTCCGCTTACTATACTGTATATATCTCTGCGTAGTAGGCCAATTCATATCTTTTACATTCTTTATATTATATCTTTTGTGCATTCCCCAAGGAAAATAAAATGTATTATTTACATAAATTAACCTTTTAGACAGAGCCGAAAAACAATTAACTCCTATCAATATTACTCTTTCTCTATCCTGCGGAACACCAAATTCCAAGGCATTCAGTAATGCCTCTGAAAGAACATAATTATTTCTTTGTAAATTGCCCTTTAACTCATCAAAATATTTCCTGTGCCGTTCCGTTCGTATCAAACCTTTTACATTCTCAAACAAGAAAAAATCCGGTTTATAATAATTAATAACATCTATATAGCTTTTAGCCAATTTTCCATTTTCCCCATCTCTCCCACGATTCTTTCCGGCAACTGAGAAATCCGGACAAGGTGGACCTCCAATAAAACCTATTAATTCTCCATCTTCCTTTAAATCTTGAATTTGTTTTTCAATTTTATGTTTTAAAGGCGCTTTCATGAAATCATTTATATCCCCCGCATAATAACTTGAAAATGAAATGTTATTTTTTTGTTTTTTTCTGGCATATTGATATGCCTTCATAAAAAGCTCCTCATATTCATTTACAAAAACAATTTCAAATCCGGCCTCTTGAAAACCCAAATCCAACATGCCCACACCGGAGAAGAAAGAAAATATTACCATTGATTACCTCATTTCCTGCCTTTATCTGAATTATCCATAACTACGCCACAAAATTTAGCATATGTGCGGTTATCGGAACTATGCAAACTTTTATGTCTCAACTGAAAGTGAATAAACATACATCTAATTTGTCAATTACATAAAATCAAAATTGACTTCGACTGACTCTTTTACTATACAAACCTTTTTATTTTATCATTCAACCAACACCGTTCATACATATTTCAATGAGTAGATGCAGCAAACCTTTTTGATTTTTATTATCTCCACTTCTTATTGTTGCAGATAATAATTGATGGCTTTTCACTTTAAATACAATCATCATCTATCAGTTGTATATTCTATAATCATACCATATCTTAAAAAAAATATCTCTCGAATCATACAATTCATTCAATGTAAATTGAATCAAAATCACTATTATATGTTTGATTTTTCTTCATATTATAAGATGCCCAGCAGTTTGCAGTTCAAACCACCAGGCATCTTTATATTCCACTAATCTTCACATTCATCAAGCTTCATATCAAAAATAACTTCTTCGATTACTTTGATACACTCATCCGTATTTTTCATGATATCATTTCCCCAGAAACGAATTACCGTCCATCCCATAAAAAGTAATTTTTTATTTACTTCATCATCACGTTCTCGATTTCCAGATATCTTCTTAATCCAAAATTCACTATTTTTACCTTTTTCGAGACGTGGCTTAAGCACCTCCCAATCCTTTCCATGAAAAAACTCACTATCACAAAAAATTGCAATTTTATACTTGGTCAATACTACATCCGGTTTGCCAGGAAGTCCTTTATAATTTTTTCTATACCCAAATCCTTTTTGTCGCAATGCTTTTCGTAGCAATACTTCAATCTTTGTATCCTTAGATTTGATGTGTTGCATATTCTTTTTACGTTGATCTGGTGTAAGTACATCCATAAAATCCTCCTGCAGCAGCATTCTTATGTCTATATGTCTTCCATCCCTTTTAGAACTATATGAAATTCAAGCTAAGCATCATAATAATAATCGTCTTCACAAATGAAAAATCCGATAGAAAGTCCCAAAACCCTTCAACATAAAATACAAGACCATAAATAGTATATCTTTTCATAACAATCTTTATATTTTCAGGTTGATATTAATAGTTTAAATCATTCCCCACTGTTGTAATTCAAAAGCGGAATATCTCCATCCACAATACCATGAACTACTTCATCAATTTCCGCTACATATCTCATCTGAGTAGCGATTATATTGAAAAGATCAAGGAGGGCTTTCAAATCCTCAGCCAAAAATTCACAGTGAGTAAAGCGATACGAATGAAATTTAATCCAACAATCTTTTACAACATTATACCCTGCTACAGTAAATTTTTGAATTGCCAAAGGGCAATAGACACGTATTTCTGTTCCACTCACCTCATCACGGAGTATAAACTGTTCATTTTCTTCATCATAAGGATTTTTAGATGCAGCCCGACTATGTTCAAGCCGAAATCCTTTTGGCAACTGAGAAATGATATTATCATAATCATATTTTAAAATATTTTCAATCTTTACATCGTTTTTTTCCAAATCTGCTAACTTTTCTCCCATACCAGAAAGTTTTAAATAAACAGCTGCATTATCTACTACCGGAATACGAGCACGACTCGCAGATTGATTAACAACGAAAAGTGCACCATAAAACTCTTCCAAATAAACTTGTGAACAAAAAACAGCATAAGAATAAAAAACCATCTTTTTAGCACATTGTTTTGCAGACAGCCCCGTCATCTTGGAAATGTGTTCAATAATATCCGGATGTAGGTTGTTTACAATTTCATTAGTCCGCGTGTTTGGTATATATTGATTCAGATATATGTGTCCATCGCCTCTGCGACTCAAATCATTATCTGGAAAGTACCAGCAGAACGAGGTAAATTGACCGAGAGATTCCGCGAGATCTTTCGGTGCATGTGCCAGTGCAAATCCAACAGTATCTTCTGAACTATAGACCGCTTTAATTTCTGGCCTAATCCTTGCGCCACCGCCACCAACACCCGCTTGATAATCAAAAATCTTCTCCCACAATAAAGCATTAGAATTCACAAATGGTCTAAATGAGCACGGCCGAATATTTTCACTCAAAATTCCATCCAGTTCTTGTCTTGTATTGCATGTTCTTAATGCATCTTGAAACGCTGTGATTTTTTCATCAACAACATTTTTATCTTGTCTACCAATCCATTCTCTTGCTTTCTGTATACCGCCACTACTTATTTCCCTGCTTCGCCGTTTCAACATAGGCTGCTTAACATGCGTAAGCAACGCTGTTGGTGCCATCTTTGCTCCGGAACACTGATTTAAGAAAACTGCTCTATTGCCATGTTCACTACTTATCGGCCAAAATTGAGAGTATAATGTTTCGTTAAATGGCTTAGACGGCATAAATGAATACATTGCATCCGATATATTGAAACTTTCAAAGGAATCCATAATGTTATTTATATCCATTTCAAGCATTTCAAGTTTCCGCGCTCGTCTCTCACGAGAAATATCAAGAAAATTTATTTTTCTAATAGATATTACTTCCCCAAATTTTCTCGTCAGCAAAATAACCGCGCGTCCCTGCATGGTACAAAACAAACTATCTCCTCTGATTCCGGTGCGAGCATCAGTATCAACAGCAACAACCCAAATATTTGAAAAATGCTCAGTTAAGTATTTTCTAGCATACTTATATGATTCTGCCTCCAAGAATGACAGAGGTACAACCATTGCAAGAACCGAATGATTCTCTGAAGCAAGCAATTTATCACAACTCCATCTCAGGAACTGCATAAAAGGATTATTAATCTGTTTTTGAATATTCTGCCGTCCATGACGCTTTTCGATCGGAGGGCGAAAATCCTCCATCAAATTAATGATTTGTGAAAAATCTTTCGTTGTATTATTACGAGTAGAATCTGAACACGGTGGATTACTGATTATTAATTTTATTGGCAGAGAAGATAACTCTTTGGCCCGCATTAGTTCTTTTCCCTCAATCGAAGATACATTGGCTTTTTCATTAAAAAGGCAATTGCAAAGCGTATTTGCAAGTAAAATATTTGTCTCCAAATTTTTGCGTGCATACTGGCGCCCAACAACAGCCATTCGATAATTTGCTAGCATATACGGAGCCGGTAAAATCTCAAATCCACATAACTTATAAGCACCATCACCAGGGTCATAGGACACAACTCGCTCTAAAAATGATCCCGTTCCACAGCAAGGGTCTATGATAGTATTACCAGAATCATAAATGGATGCGCCCCCAAAATGATCCGTAACAATTCGATTTGTCAATCTCACGATAAAATCAGCTAAAGCCTTTGGTGTGTAATAAGCACCATAATCAAATCTCGACTGCCGATCAAATTTAGTAAGAAATAACTCAAACAGCCTGTGATAATCCGGATTCATCAGTTGATTATCTGTCATTTCTACAAAAGATAAGAAGGCTATGCATTCATCTACCCATTGACCAATAAATGTATCACTTCCAGAATGATCACGCAAATAAACCATTAGATTACGAAAAGGAAGAAGTGCCTCTCCTTCAACTATATCATTAAACGCATATTTTCGAATTTTCTCTGCTTTCTGAATCGGGGTATCACTACTTGTACAAAGAACCCGCTGTGCATACAACAGGCAAAACATAACAACCTGTGCAGTAAAATCTGCAAATACTGCTCCTGTTCTTAATGCAGGGTCATTGTGATTATATACCAATTTCTTAAGCCCATTTAAAAGATTAATAACCTGACGCTCCGCATCATTGAGTGCTTCATCGACAGACAAATCCGCATGTGCAAGAATATCATCTGACAAATTTCTGGTGCGAATTGCCACAAGTTCTACAAGCTTTTCCTCATCAATATGCTGTGGTGTTGGATTGGCGAAAAACTGCTCCATATAGAACTTGAACAATGGATTTACAGTTAATCCGGACCAATCTTCCACTCCCATTTTATTTTTCTCAATAATAGAAATCACAACGAGTGTATCATTAAAGCAAAAAACATAATCAATGCCATCTGTAATGATAAGTTTATGACGTAAAGACATGTATCGAGCAATCTGATTCTTGTATGGGGTTATATCAAATGGCTCCGCAGATGGTCCTTTTGCCTCTATATATCCGTATACACCTAATGACACGTTGTCTTGTACCATCCAATCAGGTCTACCCATTTTTCCTTGATTCTTCGGTTCTAAAATGATATCAAAAGACACTTTCGGATTTAAATTATGTGCTATTTGCTTAAACATATTATGCATTGGAACTCGAAAAGAAAGTTCTGCCGTATGTTGACCACCATGCATCGCAGCATTAAATTCTCGTTGATAAGCTCTAAGATAATTTTTAATATTTGCATCAAATGTCACCTACATTCACCGCCTTTTCATAACAAGTAATAATACTGCGCCCGATTTGCTCAGCTAAAACAGGAGGTACAGCATTCCCTATTTGTCGTGCAACATCCACTTTATTTCCAGTAAAAATAAAATCCATCGGAAATGTCTGCAGTAAGGCCCCCTCTCTTAGTGAAATACTCCTAGGCTGATCTGGATGACCAAATTTTCCACGTGTAAAACTATCAAACCGAGCAGTTATTGTTGGAGCCACTTCATCCCAAGCCATTCTGCCATAAACATTACGATAACCAATTATTGAACTATTAACCTTATGGCAATCCGCACGCAACTCAAATGGAAGATCATCTCTACCTTGACCTTCTTTTAAAGCATTTATTCGCTTTAAGTTTAATTCAGATAGTTTGTCCCGTCTATGCCATGAAATACCCGGATAATCAGTTCCATCTACTGGTGGTTCCGGCAATTTCCCAATTGTATCTCGAACGGTTATTCTTGCATCAGACACTTTTGGATACTCATAAAATGAATGTATATCTTGACGCTCTCCAATGATAATATATCTCTTTCTCCGTTGAGGCACTCCATATTCCTGAGCATCCACAAGTTTAACATGCACGATATACCCGATTGCCTCAGCACTTCTTATTAATTCTTCAAGGATTGTCTTTCCTCGTTTTCCACCGAGTCCCGAAACATTTTCCATTACAAAATAGCATGGATAAAGTTCATTAATAAGCTTACCATATTTCAAAACAAGATCGTTTCTCGGATCAAGATCACTGCCTCTTCGCTGGACAGAAAACCCCTGACAAGGTGGTCCACCTGCAAGTAGAAACAACTCCCCACGTTTCAAACCGCATTTTTTCAAAAGCTTGCCACTAAGCATATCTGCTATATCTGCAACTTCGGCCGGATGATGGAAATACTGATTATTTGCTTTTATAGTATTGATACATAATTGATCAATATCGAAACTTAATAGTATTTTATATCCAGCCTTTTCTAATCCGAATCCCAGACCTCCAGCACCACAAAAGCTGTCAATACATGTATATTCCATTTATCTTCCTGCCTTTTTTCTAGTTTTTATTCCTGCAATAACGCTAGAATAAGAACTACTCACAGGTTCAACAATGGAACTTGGACTACTACTAATTTCTTCTTCTGTTGGTATTGCCGATAAAAGTTCAATAAGAACATTCGCTGCAACTGCTGATGAAAGCATTGGAGGCACAGCCTCTCCAATTTGCCTATATATATCATCAGATTTTCCAGTAAATACAAAACCATCTGGAAAACTTTGAAGAATCGCAGCCTCTCGTGCTGTCAAACCTCGATCCTGCTCCGGGTGAATATATCTTCCACTTGCAGGATTTCTAGCATAATGTGTTATTGTAATTGATGGCCGATCCCAATATAACCGTCCATAAACATCAGAAAAGCCCTTAGTTTTATTCAAACACTCAGGTCCAACACCTGCAGGCCGGTTGCCGCCATCATGAGGCACCTGACGAATAATATCTATTGTACTTTGCTTATGCGCTGCACTTTTATGCATTGGGTCATTTGACGCTGCCACCCCAGCTGACACCACTGGCAAATGTGAAATGGCATCACGAACCGTTCTATACTCTCCGGGCTGCAAATATCCTTCTGGCAAAACGAACTCTTTTTTCATCCCCATAATAATAGAGCGAAAACGTTCTTGCGGTACTCCAAAAGATGCTGCATTAAAGATGCTTGCTCTAACTATGTAACCATTCTCTTCATATATTTTTTTTGCAGAGGAAAAATATTTCCAATATCTCTGCGAAAGAAATTCTGGAACATTTTCCATTATAATAACTTCCGGCTGAAGTTTTTTCACGATTTCAGCAAAAGCCATAATTAAACTGTTTCTTATATCGTCTTCTTCATGCCAATGCTTTTTTCTATGAGAAGAAAAGCCTTGGCATGGAGCACAGCCAATCAATACTGTCGGTGCCCCTGGATCATAACCAATTTTTGTAAGACACGCCTCCAATGCCCCATCCTCATAAGCTAGTTTTGTTATATCTTCATGGATCAACGGAGTGCCATAATTGTAACTATAAGTGGTTGCCGAAACTTTATTTATATCACATCCACCCAACATTTTGAACGCAGGCAAAATAGAGTTTACTGCTGCAAACCCAAGAGAAGTTCCTCCTGCACCGCAGAAAAAATCAATTAACTGTATTGGATTATTAGCAAATGTATTTGGCGATACAGGCGAAAAAGAAGTCAAAGATTTCTGAATCATTTTGATAAAATCTCTTTTTTCCCCCCTTAAATCCATGCATCCCCACTTACTTTTATCAGCAAGAACATCCATTATCAAAGAGATTTTCATCGTCACACTTCTCCTTCACCGTTACTGTTTAATGCAATTATATAATTCATTTTTTCCATAATATCACCAACATCATAACTCAAAGTAATACATATTTTTTCCAAAACGTCCATGGTTACCTTGTCATTCTTTCCTGATTTAGCAAGAACATTTGTGCTGATTTTCGAGTTAAAACGCAAATCTTTCTTTATATCCCTATCAACAAGTAACTTCCAAATCACTCTATAACTAATAGACATTTTCACCCCATATTTCTAGCACAACTTATGATTAATGTTTATAAGGCTATCACAAATAATCTTAAAAATCAATAATAAATTGTTGCTTTCAAATTCCCCCTGTACACTCTAATCAATAGTTGCTATTATTCGATTTTTTAATCTTTCCGGAATTTCCTCTTCTGTTTTCCAAATAATTGTATTCTTCTGTGCTATGTCAAAATGTAATTTCACATCTTTTTTGCATAATTGAATCACAGGCTTTCCTAAACCCATCGCATACCCTTCTTCAGAATACGCTCCATTATTTTGATGCGATAAATCCGCTACAATAAATTTACTATCTTTTATATATTTTAATAACTCTGGTGTTATAAAATCATTATGTTCCACTTCATCAATAAAAATTGCCACATAACCAGCTAATGTTATACCTTGGCGTATCATTTCTCTCAGTTTTTGAGTATCCTCTCCAAATTTCATAGCAACTAAAACCTTTTTGCCATCCACCATATTCTTTTGAATAGAATCGATTCTGTCATAACCCTCCGGTGACAATGTAACGGGTCTCTCGTTTTCTCCCCCTGCCCATGACTGTGGTGATAAAATATAATTTCTACTAACTAAAAAGTTTAATATATAATTCTGCTGTGCTTGTATTTCAGTGTCTGTTCTTTTTGCGCAATTTCCATCTTTATAATCATACCTATCAACAAAAAAGCAACTAATCATTTCTTCTTTTGATAATTTTACATATTCCCCCATATGCATAATACGAGAATTTAAATAAAGCAAAATATTATCCACTTTTTCTGAAAAAGTTTTCGGATACCAATTTTCTACATTTTCATTTTCCAATCTGACTGGATGTCCATATGTAACATCTCCATGTCTAAACTTTATATTATACTCATCACAGCGTTCTTTACTCATAGTAGTAAAATATCTGTATTCGTTCATACTTTCCTTAAATCCATTATACAGTAGATATGAACTCAAATGATTCAAATTGAATTTTTCTAATTCTGTCAATCGTACATAATACTCATATCTACCACAAATCGGACATGAATAAAAAAATTTGACAGGATCCATTGATTGTTGAATATATGCTTTAGCTCCGCACACAGGACATGTTCCGTAATTTTCCATTTTTCCTCCCAAGCACCTTCATTTTTATGAAAAACATTCTTTCTCAATTTTCTTAAAACCACAAAAACCTTTAACCTTATCAGACTTTCCTCTCCAAACAACAAATCACTTCACAATGTCCCGTTTCCGGAAACATATCCACCGGCCAGGCCCCTTCAGCCTGATACCCCATCTTCTTAAACACGCCCAGGTCTCTTGCCAGTGTATCAGGACCGCAGGACACATAGATCACGGTTTTTGCTTTCACTGCTGCCACGGCCTTAATAAACGCCTCAGTGCTTCCGGCTCTTGGCGGGTCCATAAGGACGACGTCTACAGTGTCGCCGGATTCAGCCATCTGCATCATGAATTCGGTAGCGTCATTGCAGTAGAAGCGGATGTTTTTGACTTCGTTGCACTTGGCATTCTGGACGGCATCGCGGACAGCATCGGCGTTCAGTTCTACACCGATGACTTCTTTGGCTTTGGACGCGGCGATGATGCCGATGGTGCCGATTCCGCAGTAGGCGTCCAGCACGCGCTCGTTGCCGGTCAGGCCGGCCAGTTCGATGGCTTTGCCGTACAGGTACTCAGTCTGGACTGGGTTGACCTGGTAGAAGGATTTCGGGGAGATGCGGAATTTGCAGCCGCACAGTTCATCTTCAATGTAGCCTTTGCCGAACAGAACATGTTCTTTATCCCCCAGTACCATGCTGGTGCCGCGATTGTTGATGTTCTGGACAATGGTAGTAATCTCCGGGTGTTTCTGGCGCAGGGCTTTGACAAAGTTGTTCTTGGACGGGAATACCGGGGATGCGGTAACCAGCACGACCATGATCTGGCCGCTGGTGAAGCCACGGCGAACCAGCACGTGGCGCAGCAGGCCGTAGCCGGTATCTTCATCGTAGGTGCGGATCTTGAAGGATTTCAGCATACCGCGGATGGTGCCGATGATCTCGTCTGCTTTCTGGTCTTCGATCATGCAGGTTTCCACCGGAACGATGTTGTGGGTTTTCTCTTCGTAAACGCCGGAGATGGCTTCGCCTTTGCGGTAGCCGAATACGGCGTGCACCTTGTTGCGATAATGGAAGGGATCGTCCATGCCTTTGATACCGTGCACTTTGCAGTAATTTCCAAGAAGCTTCTGCATCTGGCTCTGTTTCATCTGAAGCTGTTCTGCGTATGGCATGTCCAGATACTGGCATCCGCCGCAGCGGTGCGCCACCGGGCACAGACCTTTCTTCTTTGGTGCCTTTTTCTCTTCTGCTGCAGACTGAAGTTTTCCTGATTTCGGGGAATCGCCAAATCCACGCTTCGGTTCTGATTTTTTGCCGAAGTTCATAGTATCCTTACGGGCAGATTTTCCGAAACTCTTCTGCACAGACTTTCCATCTGCTTTTCCGAATTTTTCAACTTTTCCACAAGCAAAATCCCGCGCTGATTTCTGATCTGCATCCTTGCCATCTTTCTTCCTAGCCCGGCTCCAAGCCTCTTTCTGGTCTGTTTTCTGCTCAGAAGATTTTCCGGCCTTTTTCACCTGCTTCTCTCCAACCCACTCTTCAAATTTATCGTCCAGACTCCGTCCCTGCTTTCCGGCAGCCGGTTTCTTCTTCCAATTTTCTTTTCTTACATTTCTATCCTGTTTCACAGTATTCAAGCCCCTTGTCTTTTTCTTTAAAATATTTATAATATAATGATACCAGGGTTCCAAAGTCAAAATCTGACGCAAGCTTGCTTGCAGGAAGATTTCTGACCTCGGAACCCGCCAAAAAATACGATTACATACCTTCAGGAGGAACCCTTATGTCCCATACATCCGATAACAACACACAAGCCGGTGCGTTACACACCGGCGAGGATTCTTTTTATATGGATCCGGTTCTCTACACCGGGCGTCCGACGGACTGCTCCGGGCGGCTGGAGAAGGAGATCCGCACCTATGACCTGTTAGATGAGCTCCAGATTCCTTACTGGCGGCTGGATCACGATGCCACCGCCACCATTGACGCCTGCCATGACGTGGATGTCCGGCTGGACATTGAGATCTGCAAGAACCTGTTCCTCTGCAATGCCCAGAAAACCGATTTTTACATGCTCATGATGCCGGGTCACAAGAAGTTTAAGACGGCGAAGCTTTCCAAACAGATTGGAAGCGCCCGCCTTTCCTTTGCAAGCTCGGAATTCATGGAGGAATTTCTGGATATCACGCCGGGTTCTGTCAGCGTGCTGGGGCTGATGAATGACAAGAATAACCGTGTGCGGCTGCTCATCGACCAGGATGTGATCGACCACCACACCTTTGTGGGCTGTCATCCATGCATCAACACCTCCAGCTTAAAGCTTTACACGAAGGACATTCTGGAGAAGTTTCTCCCGGCAGTCCATCATGAATATACGATCGTCAATCTTCCATGGGAAGACTGATCTGATTCCATGTCAGAACTGCAGATAAATGGCCAAATCCGATGTCCGGACTGCCTGCGCACAGTTTCTGCCATGGAACCAGTTACTCATTTCTTATTTACTCAGCGGTCTGGTGACTTCTTTCAGCCAGGCCGCTTCTTCTGCGTCCAGATGCGGCGCGATCTTTTCGTATACCTGTGCGTGGTACTCGTTGAGCCATGCCAGATCCTGCTCTTCCATCAAAGACACATCCACCGGTTCCAGGTCGATCGGCACATAGGTCAGATATTCAAAGCTTAAGAACTGGCCATAGTCGGTCTTTTCATCTTTCTTGCAATAAATCAGATTCTCTGTACGGATGCCATGGCTGCCTTCAATATAGATTCCCGGCTCATCGGAACATACCATACCCGGCATAAACGGCGTGTTTTCCTGACGCTCCGGAACCACACGGTAACGGATGCCGATCGGTCGCTCATGTACATTTAACAGATAACCCACGCCATGACCGGTTCCATGATTAAAATCCAGTCCGCGCTTCCAGAACGGCTCTCTCGCTGCATAGTCCAAGCTCAGTCCGCTGCAGCCTTCCAGGAATTTCACATGGCCCAGGCGCAGCATGCTCATCAGAACCAGGGTGTAATGCTCTTTTTCCTCATCGGTCACCGGTCCCAGGGCGATGGTACGGGTGATGTCGGTGGTTCCCTCGTAATACTGGCCGCCGGAATCTACCAGGTACAGGCCTCTTGCCTGCAGGCTCGCGCAATGCTCTGGCACGGCATGATAATGGCACAGCGCCGCATTTTCCCCATATGCAGAGATTGTGTTGAAGCTGATATCCAGTGCTCCATGCTCCCGGCGCATCTGGTCAAGACGGTCAGCCACGCTGCACTCATCCATCGGGATCTTGCCGATGTTTTTCTTCAGCCAGTAAATGTATTTTGTCATGACCACGCCATCGGTGATGTGAGCCTTCTTCATATTTTCAATCTCGGTCGCATTTTTCTGAGTCTTGGCATATACAGTCGGATTCATCTGATCGATGATCTGATTCTGCGCCTGCACGCTCTCATAAATGGCAAAGTTCACGCGGCTCTTCTCCAGAAGCACGGTATGGTCTTTTAGCTCCTTCACATCCGCGTAAATGTCATTGTACGGACGGATGGACACGCCCAGAGATTCCAGGTAAGCACGCACCTCATCCGAAATCACCTGCGGATTCACATAGAAATACAGGTTCTCCCCGGTTACCATCAGGTAAGACAACACCACCGGATTGCACGGAATGTCGTTGCCACGGATATTGAACAGCCAGACAATATCGTCCAGCGTGGTGATGATATGCACATCCGCGTAAGCCTTCTTCATGGCTTCGCGCAGGTTTTTAATCTTCTCAGCAGCGGCCTGTCCTGCGTATTTTTCTTCCAGGATCCATACCGGCTCTGCGGAAAGCTCCGGGCGGTTTTCCCAGATTTCGCCGATCAGGTCATGCTCGGAACAGATGGATGCCTGCTTCCGGGAAAGACGCTCCTGTAAGCTTTCTCCGGTCTTGCTGTTGATGACACGGCCATCAAAGCCAAGCACACCCTGCTCCGGCATGTGGTCTGCCAGGTACTGCTCCACGGTTGGAACTCCCGGCTGGCCCATTTTCATAAGTTCTACGCCGCTGTCCTTCAGCTCTGCTGCCGCCTGCACGAAATAGCGGCCATCGGTCCACAGACCGGCCCAGTCCTTCATGATCAAGGAAATACCCGCAGAACCGGTAAATCCGGTGATGTACTTTCTGCATGCAAAATGCTCCCCCACATACTCCGACTCATGGAAATCTGCTGTCGGCACCAGATAGGCATCCATATGATAAGTCTCCATCAGTCTGCGGAGACGCGCAATTCTCTCTGTAATTTCGTTCATGTTATTATCCTCACTTTTCATTCTGACGCATGGCATCCTCAATAGCTGCCGCAATGCCTTCACTGTAGGTTGGATGAGCACGCATCGCCAGGGAAAGCTGCTCGGCAGTCAGTCCGTTTGCAATGGCCGTAGCCATTTCTCCGATCATGTCCGTGGCGCGTGGGCACATCATTTGCGCCCCCACAATGGTATTGGAATATGCCTCAAAGATCAGGCGGATAAAGCCGTGCTCCTCCCTGGCAATGATGGATTTGCCGTTCTCTCCCATATCGTAAACGCCGCAGCGCACTTTCATGCCAAGTTCTCCGGCCTTCGCCTCCGTGAGGCCAACCGTAGCAATCTCCGGCTCGGTATAGATGCAGCTCGGCACGATCGGCAGAGAGACAAACATGCCGTTTGGCACTGCCTCCAGACGGATGGTATGCGGCTTTCCCGCCAGATTTTCAATGACGTAGGTTGCCTGCGCCATAGCCACATGGGCCAGTTGTGTTTTTGCAGAAACATCTCCAATCGCATAGATTCCCGGTTCGCTAGTCTCAAAGTCCGCATTTACCACCGGTCTTCCATGCTCCATCTGCAGGCTCATATCCTCTCCAAGAAGACCTTCCGTGTAAGGCGTTCGTCCCACGGCTACCACGACCTGATTGGTCTTGATCTGGGTCGTCTCATCGGTCAGCAGATGGCGCACGGTACATACCAGACCTTCCTCCCGCTGGATTTCCTCTACCATAGCATTGCAGTAAACAGTAATGCCCTTCTTGACGAGCTGTTCCTTTAATGCTTCGGAGACCTCCTCATCCATCGGACCTAACAGATGCGGTCCTTTCTCTACAATGGTCACCTTAGAGCAGAGTGCCTGAAAAATGGTAGCAAACTCTACACCGATGACACCGCCGCCCATAATCACAATGCGGTCATAATTCCAGGTGGGCACTGCCAGCAGACGGTCACTGTTGATAACGCCCGGCAGATTGATGCCGGGAATGTTCGGCATGATCGGCTTCGCACCGGTAGCGATAATGATATTCTTTGCCCGGAGATATTCCTTGCCGTTCTCTCCCACCACTTCGATGGTCTTTTCCCGGCGGATAGTCGCCTTTCCTTTGATAAAAGTAATGTTATTTTTATCAAACAGCTTCTGGATCTCGCCCCGGTAACGGCGCACAGAACGCTTCTTGTAATCCTGCATTTTTGCGAAATCGAAGGAGATAAAATCGGTAGAGACACCGAATTCATCCCCGTGCTGCATCATGGAAAAAATGTTGGACGCGTGCAGCAGCGCCTTGGTGGGAATGCAGCCCCGGTTGATGCAGATGCCGCCCAGCTTGTTCTCATCCACCACGGCCACCTTCATGCCGAAGGATGCGCCTTTGATGGCCGCCGTGTAGCCGCCCGGCCCTGCTCCGATAATCACCAGATCATAATATGTTGCCATAAATTTGTATTCCTTTCGTTCTGTCACGATTTTTTTCTGTCATTGTACCTGCGCAGCAATTTGCAGCCGCACCTGCCTAAAACAGATGCAGCTCTTCGCAAGCCTTATAAACTCCGTCCTCGCCAATGGGCGCGGTAACGTAATCCGCTGCCTCCTTCAGCTGCGGATGCCCATTGCCCATAGCCACGCCGATGCCTGCGGTAGTCACGATCTCATAATCATTCATACTGTCGCCAAAGGCGATCGTGTTCTTCAGCGGGATATTCCAGGCTTTGCAGAGGCGTTTGAGGCCTTCTGCTTTGGAGGCGTCCTTTTCTATGATATCGGCCCCTTCCCGGCTGGAAAACAGCGGAAGCTTCAGCATAGGGAATGCCGCCTCCACTTCTTTCGCTCCAGGCTCCCGGCCAATGTAGGCCAGCGTGCGCACCGGCATGTCCAGAAGCTTCCACGGGTCGCGAAATTTCCGGTCCGACATCTGCCAGCGCACCATGTCGTGGCGGGTCACGCACCACGGATTGACGAAATAATCGATATCTCCCACGGTCATCCCGATGGCGTAATCCTTTCCTTCCGCGAAATGCAACAGTTCTTCTACCAGTTCCCGCTTCATACAATGTTCATAGATCAGCTCCGGGCCGATGGTAATCTTGTTGCCATTTAAATGAATGATGGCATCCGGCTTCACCTCATCTGCCAGGCCCTCGCTGAACTTGGCATCCATATCGCGGCCAGTAGCGATCACGATATAGTAATTTTTGCGAAGCAGATCCAGCGCTTTGATGGCGCTGTCCGGGATCTTATAATCTGCATGGTTCAGCAGTGTCATGTCCATGTCAAAGCTGACGATTCCCTTCATAAATAACTCTCCGTTTTCCTTCTGTAATCGCGGCTGCGAGCAATCCGCCAGCCGCCGGTAATTCTAGTATCCATGATAACAAAGTACGGGGGGACTGTAAAGTATAAAAAAAGCACGGGCCACCGTTCCTGCGTGGTTTTCCGTGCTTGAATTCTATCAGTTAATCGGGGCAACAGGATTTGAACCTGCGACCTCTCGGCCCCCAGCCGAGCGCGCTACCAAGCTACGCCATACCCCGATCGAACTATAATAGTATAGCAAAAATATATGGACTTGAAAAGTGTTTTCCGAAATTTTTTACGTTTTTGTGTTTTTGCATTTATGTTTCAGATTCTCCCCCAGTTACCCGCCTGATATGAATCGCAAGAAATCCGGTTTCTTCTTTCGCAAGAACCAGCCTCAGCTCCTGTTCCAGTTTTTTCAAAATCTGCTCAGCCAGCGCGTATTCGAATGGGAACTGCTCTTTTGCGTATGCTTCCAGATCAAGATC
Source organism: Ventrimonas faecis (assembly GCF_040096075.1). Lineage (NCBI taxonomy): Bacteria > Bacillati > Bacillota > Clostridia > Lachnospirales > Lachnospiraceae > Ventrimonas > Ventrimonas faecis. The sequence goes on along the minus strand of NZ_JBBMFJ010000031.1, from coordinate 15,832 downwards.
CGTGCATTCTCCCTTTCTGGCCCGGGCCAGCATATAGCGGACATGACTCATCAGCCGGTTGTAACCGAGAGAGCCATAAGGAAGCTTCTTTCCGGTTCCTTCCTCAATCATGGTCATGCAGACACCTACCAGACGGGCTGTTTCCAGGGAATCCGCCACATTCTCCTGCGCCAGTCCGGCGTGGATATGCAGGGCAATGAAGCCTGCTTCATCCTCCCCAAGGACGGTTCCCGTCATCTTTTTTAAGATTTCGCATCCTTTTCTGGCTGCTTCGTACTCATCTCCAAATAAGGCTGCAATATCATGCTGAAACGGATTGGGAATTTCTTTCTTCTCTCTGGCCCGTGCTGCTGCCATAGCAATGTGATCTGCCATTGGGATCAGAATATCATGCTGCAGTGGTCCCATCGCCGCTTCTGCCATCTCTATGATTTTTCCGGCTGCTTCAATATAAATCGGATCTATGCCATTTACGCAGGTCAATGCAGATGTTTTTTCGCTCACAAGCTCATAACGGCGTCCCTTAGGAAGTTCTGCCATCCGCTCTCCCATACGATGTCCGAAGCCGACCCCGTTTCCCAGAAGAATCTGCTCCTGACCGTTGGCATCATCCAGCACCAGAATCCCGTTATTGTTCAATACTTTGATTACCCGATACATAAAAAATACCTCCTGCATCTTATGCCTGTCCTGTTATTATACACGACAACCTTAGGATGCAGGAAGTACTTTTTGTTTCGTATGATAAATACTCCCTAAGTTTTTATCTTACTTGCAGATCTGTCCGATCGGATCCAGCCGTTTTACCTGCTTTTCTCCCTCTAAGCTTAAGCTTTCTCCTTCCGTCAGTCCTGTAAAAATAACGATGCAGGCATCGCTCACTGCGTGTTCCCGGATATAGGCCGGGTCAAATTCCATGAGCTTATCTCCCTTTTTGATTTTCTGTCCATCGCTTACAAATACGGTAAAACCCTCCCCATTCAGTTTCACAGTGTCTACACCGATATGGAGCAGATATTCCATACCATCCGCTGCTTTCAGGCCAATCGCATGTTTGCTCGGAAATACAAACATGACTTCACCATCTTCCGGTGCCGCAACGATTCCATCTTCCGGCATAACCAGGTAGCCATCGCCCATCGCTTTGCTGGCAAAAGCCTCATCCGGTGCCTCCGTAATCGGCTTTAATACGCCCTGGAACGGAGAGTAAAGTTTATGGACGTTTTCTGCGATGTTCTTGCTCTCTGCCAGATTCACAGATGCTTCGGTTTCCGCAGTCACTTTGGTGCCCATATTCTCTACACCATCTGTAGCTTCTGCGGTATCCTCCTCATGTTCCTCTGCCAGATAAGCTTCCAGCTCGGATTTGATCACAGTCACCTGCGGTCCGTAAATAATCTGGATTCCCTGCCCTTTTACGATAACGCCTACCGCGCCGGTCGACTTCAACAGCTTTTCATCAACCAGCGACGAGTCTGTGATAGAGCAGCGGAGCCGTGTCGCGCAGCAGTCCACGGAAGTGATATTGTTTCTTCCTCCCATACCCATTACAATGGCTGCACTCCGGCTGTCTTTCCTGTTTTCTGCCTGGCTGCAGCTTTCTCCCTCTTTCGCTTCAGTCCTGCGGGCATTCACATCAGCCTTCGTGTAGAGCTTCGTCTCCTCGTCATCGTCCTCACGTCCCGGTGTTTTCAAATCAAATTTTTTAATCAGAAAACTAAACAAAAAGTAATACAGAAGGAAATACACAATTCCTGCCGGAATGATGCGAAGCCAGCTGGTTTTCGCATTGCCCTGAAGCACACCGAAAATCACCAGATCCAGAAGACCACCGGAAAATGTAAGGCCCACTGCAATGTTCAAAATATGCGCAACCATATAGGCACTTCCGGCCAGAATCACCTGAACCGCAAACAGCATTGGTGCTACAAACAGGAAAGAGAACTCAATTGGTTCTGTGATACCGGTAAACATGCAGGCCAGCGCCGCACTTAAAAGCAGACCTCCTGCTGCCTTTTTCTTTTCCGGTTTTGCGCACCGGTACATGGCCAGCGCCGCACCAGGAAGTCCAAAAATCATAAAAATAAACTCACCGGAAAAATACCGGGTAGCATCCGCGCTGAAATGCGTCACATCTGACGAAGCCAGCTGCGCAAAGAAAATGTTCTGGCCGCCCTGAATCAGATTTCCATCCACCATCATGGTGCCGCCTACCGCAGTCTGCCAGAAAGGCATATAAAACACATGATGCAGACCGAACGGGATCAGCGCACGCTTAATGATACCAAAAATCAGGGTTCCGAAATAACCGGTTCCTGTAACCAGACCCCCCAGCGCGAAAATGCCATTCTGGACAGCCGGCCAGATAAAGTACATCAGAATACCGATACCAACGTAAGTAACGGTAGAAATAATCGGTACAAAACGGGAGCCGCCAAAAAATGACAGCGCGTTTGGCAGTTCAATCTTATAAAACCGGTTGTGGAGTGCTGCCACACCAAGTCCCACAAGAATACCGCCAAATACACCCATCTGCAAGGTCTGAATACCGCAGACGCTGGCAATGGTTCCCTCAAGTACATCCGGCGCAATTGTTCCGTCCGCTAAGACTTTTCCTGCCAATAAAAGCACTGCGTTGATTGATGCATGCATCACAAAAAAAGAAATCATAGCCGAAAGTGCCGCAACCTCTTTTTCCGCCTTCGCCATGCCAATGGCAACACCCACCGCAAAGATGATCGGCAGATTATCAAAAATGACGTTTCCGGCCTTGCTCATGATCATAAGCAGTGCATGCAGGACGGTTCCATTACCAAGAATCCCCTGTAAGCCATAGGTTGCAATGGTAGTCTCATTGGTGAAGGAACTTCCAATCCCCAGCAGGAGGCCAGCAACCGGAAGCACCGCAATCGGAAGCATGAAGCTGCGTCCTACTCGCTGAAGCACCCCAAAAATCTTGTCTTTCATGTTCTTTCTCCTTTTTTTCTGAGTATTCGGGTGTGTCTTTCTGACAGTTTTCACATCTCCCGAAAATTCTTCCTGCAAACGCACAAACGTCTTTCCATTTTACGTATTTCACCTGTGCAGAAAAGAAACCCGCTCCTATCAGCATACCCAAAACAGTCCGTTTCAGTCGCTTCTCGGAAGTGTAGTTTTATTTGGAAAATGAAAAAGGCATCAACCAAAAGGACATCTCTTCGATGCCCTTTCGGTTAATGCCTGCTTTACCAGTAACACGCCCAAATCTCGATTGTGTTATTAGTATAGTATGGAATGACAGATCTGTCAACTATTTACGACGCACATCAGTGGCATCGAAATTTCCCATAACTCAGCTGCATCCGCACCCGGAATTGCAGCCATCTCCCGGCCGCCCCGGACCTCCAGGTCCACCCGGTCTGCGGTCATCGTCCCGTCCTTCCCGGAATCCATCGCGGAAGCCGGCATCATATCCTTCACGGAATCCGTTACGGAATGCTTCCCGGTTATTCCGGTTCCATCCGCAGGAACCGCCCCATCCCCAGTTATTCCATCCACAACCGCTGCAGTTATTGCCGCAGCCGCCACAATTGTTACCACAACCATTCCAGCTACACATATCGAAATCTCCTTTTTTGCTGTTTGTACTGTATCTTATGAGCAAATGCAGACAAGGGTGACAACCCTGCTTTCTGTCATATGATAGATTCCAATGCACCGCTGTTTCTGCTTTCACATAAGATGATACTAGAAACTCTGGAAAGGATTTATGATCATGGATTATTCCAATAACCGGTGCGGCTGTATGCAGAGACCACATCTGCCCGAACCGCCGCATACCAATACAGGGAACTCCTGCGGGTCTGTGAACCAGCGTATGTCAGGCAATTCAGGTGGATGCTCAGACAATCGTCCGACAGCCAGTTCCTGCGGATGGGCGGCCCAGCGTCCCCTGCAGCCGGATCGAGAAAATACACAAAGAGACTGCTTAAGTGACATGTCCATTGCCATGGCTTATGTCCCCATGCAGCGCTGGAACCAGGTGTATGATATGAGCCGCGGACTTACCCGGGGAACCATTTTCCCGGAACTGGATCTGCCGTTCGTGATAGGGAGGTGCCGATGATGTGTGGATGCGATGACAAACTCCTGCAGGCTGTATATGAAACCGGATTTGCCCTGGATGAGGCAACCTTGTATCTCGACACTCATCCAAACTGCCCGATAGCCATGCAGTATTTTCAGAATGCCCGGCGCATGAACCGCCAGGCCATGAAAGCGTATGAAGAAGTAGATGGACCACTCCAGGTTGCTGATGCCGATTCCAATAACTGGAACTGGATCAACGGCCCATGGCCCTGGGAAGGAGGAATGCGCTGATGTGGAGGTATGAAAAACGATTGCAGTATCCGGTAAAGATTTCACAGCCGAATCCGAAGATGGCGCAGTTTATCATGAGTCAGTATGGTGGTCCCGACGGCGAGATGGGTGCGGCCATGCGCTATTTATCCCAGAGATATGCTATGCCTTATGACGTAGCAAAAGCTTCTCTGACCGATATCGGAACCGAGGAACTGGCGCATTTGGAGATTGTGGCAGCCATCGTTCACCAGCTTACTCGCAACCTGACTCCACAGGAAATCGAAGATTCTGGTTTTGGCCCTTATTATATTGACCACACCACCGGAATCTGGCCTCAGGCAGCAGGCGGTGTTCCGTTTAATGCCTGTGAGTTCCAGTCTAAGGGTGACCCGATTACAGATTTATTTGAAGACCTCGCTGCAGAACAGAAAGCCCGGAGCACTTACGACAACATCCTTCGCGTCGTAAAAGATCCGGAAGTCTGCGATCCGATCCGGTATCTGCGGGCAAGGGAAGTCGTGCATTTCCAGCGTTTTGGAGAGACCCTGCGGCATGTGCAGGATCAGCTGAACAGCAAGAATTTCTATGCCTTTAACCCAGCGTTTGATCCAGGCCGGAGAACGAAAAATTCTGGGAATAGTTAATATCTTGGTATAAAATAAAACCGGGCAGCCCATTTGGATCTGCCCGGAATTTTTTAATTTTCCTTTTCCAGTTTCGAATAACAGTATTTGATAATATCTTTTCTCGTAATGATCCCGATAAAGAACCCCCGGTCATCCACCACCGGCACGAAGTTCTGGTTCAGAGACCGGTCAATCATGTCTTCCATTTTAGATTCGGCTGTGACCGGTTTATAGTCTGCGCGCCGCGGAATTGATGCGATGGGCGCGTTTTCTGCTTCTTTGAAGTTCATCTGGTATTCTTCCCGGATTCCCCAGAGCAGGTCTCCTTCCGTAATGGTTCCGACGTAGGTGCCGTCTTTGGAGAGCAGCGGGATGGTGGAATAGCGGAAGCCTTCCATCTTGTCCAGTGCCTGACGCACCGTGTCATCTTCGTAAATGTGAGCTACCTCGCTCTTTGGAGTCAGAAAAAACAGGATATTCATAGTTCACCTCAAATTGTATTTTTCGCAGCACTGCGGCCCGGCGAATGGATCAGGCGCAGCTGCCTTTCATCTTATGCCAAAAGCATACCATACAATTTCGACCATTCTATGAACAAATTCTAAATTCTTTCGAAACCCCTGGAGTGGAACAATTTCAACACTCCCATAATACTGCTCTACCGGCTGTAATCCTATTCCAGGTAATCCAGCGGATCTACCGTTTTTTCTCCGTGGCGCATTTCCAGAAAGACATTGCTTCCCTCAATGGTATAATATTTGGTTGGTTCTGCCACATAACCCAGGAGCTGTCCTGCTTCCAGGTACTCTCCCTGCACGGCGGTAATCTCTTTTAACTGCCCGCAGGTTACCGTGTAATCATTTCCCAGGTCGAGAACCACATAGTCCCCAATTTCCTCGTTGTTTCCTGCTTCCAGTACCCTTGCGGCAGCCGGAGCATACACCGGGGTGCTGACCTCGCTCTGGATGACCAGGCCTGGATTGCATTTGTACTGTTCCAGGGTCGGGAAATAGATGGTGGAATCCATGCTGTAATCCAGCAGGACATTGCCTCTTGCCGGCCACAGCATCTTGCTGGTATCGACAAAATTTAATACCAGCGCGGTGGCGGCACTTCCGCCTGCACCGGCCTCTTTCACAGCCGGATCTGCCCCGTCATCCTTTGTACCATTTGCTGCAAGTCCGGTATTCTGTCCGTTTCCGGTCTCCGGCCCTGCCTCCTCTGCAATGTGTCCCTGTTCTGCTGCTGCGTTGTCCTGATTAGACGCAGCTTCAGCCAGAACCTGTTCCTCCTGTGTGATTTCGGATCCGGAATTCTCCGCATTGGAATTTCCTGCAACCGGCGCCTGATCTTTTGCTTCCTCTGCAAAATATTCATCCTGCCCCTGCATATCCACATATGGTTTCTGTTCCTGTCCGTTTCCTCTTCGAATCGTAACGACGCCTGCTGCGGCAACCATAGTCAGCAGGCCCAGCACCAACATGACCAGGAATAATTTATCCCGGAACATCTGATTCATTTTTTCTTTCACCGTTTATCACCTCGGTAGTAGTTTTGCCAAAGTGCTTTTTCTTATTCAGTCACCAGTGAAATATTTTTATAATAATAGTTTAAAATGTCGGAATAGCTCCAGCCCTCCTCTGCCATGGCCTGGGCGCCGTTCTGGCTGAGGCCGTAACCATGGCCGCGTCCTTTCACTGTCACCGTGATGGTTCCCGATGTTCTGGTGCTGATGGTAAAACAGGCGGAGGGCAGATTCAGCGCGTACTGCACATCATCTCCTGTGTAGGTGCGCGGGCCAATCTTAATCTGCAGCACATACCCGGCATCATCCCGCTTTACAATCTGGATTTCCGAGGAAATACGGTCTGGATCCAACGCAGGAGCGTCACTCAAATTTTTGATGCGCTGTACGAATTCCGACGGACTGAAAGAAACTTCCGACACTCCGGCCCCAGTCTCCTTTACTGCCACGGTTCCCGTTTCGGTTTCCGACTCGTTTCCCTGCTGCAATTCCTGTGATTTTCCGTTTTCATTGCTTCCCATGACATCCCACTTACTTTCCACCGACTGCAGATACGGATAATCTGCCTCCCCGGTGCGTGTCCGTCCGGCGCTGCGCTCATGAAACAACGGCAAAATATAGCGGCCTTCATATTTCATCACCGTTCCTGCCGTGGCGTCTGCCGCCTGCTTACATTGCTCCAGACGCTTTGCCAGTTCTTCCTTCTGGTGCACGGTCAGTGTTTTTCCTGCCTGTGCCGTATAGTCCCCCAGATAGTCGAGATCCAGTTCTTCCTCCTGTATCTCCTCCCGCTCGCCCATCTGGCGGTATATGTAGGTGCGGGCAATGACTGCCTGGCACTTCAGTGCTTCCATTCCCATCTCCGGCCCGGTCTGGCAGACCATGACGCCCGGAAGGTAATCCTCCACCAAAAGGTAGGTGCGGACACCGTAGCGCTCCAGAATGACGCGGCGGGAGCGCGCTTTCGCAGCAGAGTCTGGCCTCGCCTGATTCGCCTGCTGCTGATCCGCCACGTTTGAGTCTGGCCCCATCTGATTTACCTGCTGCCCCGGCACATTTGAGTCTGGCACAGATTCTCCATCCCCCTGATCCGCACTGTGGGAATTGCCGTTCCACCCACCTGTTTTCCCACTGCTCTGGCTGTCACCATTCAGACTCCAGTCTGCCACCTGTCCGGACACACTTCGTTCCATTCCTGCCTGACCATCCGATATAGTTTCTCCACTCACAACATTTCCATTTTCTCCCAAAGAACGTTCCCCAGCCTGTCCTGCCGCACGCATGCAGAACAGCGAAAACATCCAGGACACCACAAACACCACCGCAAACACAATCCCGATTTTGCGCATAAAAAATCCCTCCGTCAGTTTAATCTACGGAGGGATTTCTTATTTTATTCCTGAGATTTTTTCATGCATCCATGACAGGCTTTTCCTGTACTTGTGTGCATTTGGTTCAGGCAGTCTTTTACAGCTCTACCTTCACCTTATCCAGATGCCAGATATCTCTTACGTACTCTTCAATGGTACGGTCGGAACTGAACTTGCCGCTGCATGCGGTGTTGAGCATAGCTGCCTTTGCCCACCACTGCTCGTCGCGGTATGCCTCATCTACACGCTTCTGCGCGTCTGCGTACATCCGGAAGTCTTTCAGGATGAAGTAGGTATCTGCGCGGTCGCTACTTAAGGTGTTCAGCAGAGAGTTGTAGATATCACGGAACAGTTCCGGATCATATGGTGCGTAGTAGCCGTTGATGAGCTGCATCAGCACACGGCGGATATCCTGGTCGTTGTTGAAGATCTGCATCGGATCGTAGCTGTGGTCATGCTCCATGCGGATGATGTCGTCGGAGGAAGTACCGAAGATAAACGCATTCTCTGCGCCAACCTCTTCTACGATCTCCACGTTTGCGCCGTCCATGGTTCCCACGGTCAGAGCACCGTTTAACATGAACTTCATGTTGCCGGTACCGGATGCCTCTTTACTTGCGGTAGAGATCTGCTCGCTGACATCGGCTGCCGCGAAGATGATTTCAGCGTTGGATACGCGGTAATCCTCAATGAAGACAACCTTCAGCTTGCCGTTGATGGACTTATCGTTGTTGATGACATCTGCAACGGAGTTGATCAGCTTGATCGTCAGTTTCGCGCGCTTATATCCCGCTGCTGCCTTAGCACCGAAGATGAAGGTTCTCGGAACCATATCCAGGTTCGGGTTATCTTTCAGCTGGTTGTACAGATACATCACATGCAGAATGTTCATAAGCTGGCGTTTGTACTCGTGCAGTCTCTTAACCTGAACATCGAAGATGGAACGCGGATCAACATCAATGCCGTTGTGCTCCTTGATGTATTTTGCCAGACGCACCTTATTCTGATATTTGATATTCATGAATTCGTGCTGGCACTTCTCATCGTCCACATACAGCTTTAATTTGCTGATAGCGGAAAGGTCGGTGATCCACTCATCCCCGATCTTGTCGGTGATCCAGTCTGCCAGAAGCGGGTTTGCGTGAAGCAGGAAACGTCTCTGGGTAATACCGTTGGTCTTGTTGTTGAACTTCTGCGGCATCATCTCGTAGAAGTCTTTTAACTCCTGCTTCTCCAGGATCTCGGTGTGCAGTCTTGCTACGCCGTTGACAGAGAAGCTGCCTGCGATGGCCATGTGAGCCATCTTGACCTGACCGTCGTAAATGATTGCCATCTTCGCGATCTTCTCCTGGTTGCCCGGATATTTCTGCTGGATCTCAATGATGAAGCGGCGGTTGATCTCCTCGACGATCTGGTAGATACGCGGAAGCAGTCTGGAGAACAGCTCGATCGGCCATTTTTCCAGTGCCTCAGCCATGATGGTGTGGTTGGTGTAAGCACAGGTCTTGGTGGTAACATCCCACGCCTCTTCCCAGGTTAAGTTGTAGTCATCCAGAAGGATTCGCATGAGTTCTGCAACGGCTACGGTCGGATGGGTATCGTTTAACTGGAATGCGTTCTTCTCGTAGAACTTGCGGATGTCATCATGCTTCTCCATGTATTTGCTTACCGCACGCTGTACACTTGCGGAAATGAAGAAGTACTGCTGTTTTAAGCGCAGCTCTTTACCTGCATAGTGGTTGTCGTTCGGGTAAAGCACGTCACAGATGGTCTTAGCTAGGTTCTCCTGCTCCACGGCCTTCTGATAATCACCTTTATCGAAGGAATCCAGGTTGAAGGTGTTGATCGGCTGTGCGTCCCAGATACGCAGAGTGTTGACTACGTTGTTGCCGTAGCCCACGATCGGCAGGTCATACGGAACCGCCATAACAGACTGATAGCCTTCCTGTACGAAATGCTCTCTGCCGTTCTCCCATACGGTGCGCACATAGCCGCCGAATCTGACCTCGGTTGCGTACTCGGAGCGGCGTACCTCAAACGGGTTGCCGTCCTTTAACCAGTTATCCGGCACCTCGACCTGATAACCGTTTTCGATTTTCTGTTTGAACATGCCATAGTGGTAACGGATGCCGCAGCCGTATGCCGGGTATCCAAGGGTTGCAAGAGAATCCAGGAAGCATGCTGCAAGACGTCCCAGACCGCCGTTTCCAAGGGCCGCATCCGGCTCCTGGTCCTCGATCACATTTAAGTCAAAGCCGAGCTCATCGAGAGCCTCCCGGACTTCCTGTCTTGCACGAATGTTGATGATATTGTTGCCCAGCGCGCGTCCCATTAAGAACTCCATGGAAAGATAGTAAACGGTCTTTACATCCTTCTTCTCGTATTCCTTGTGGGTTGCGATCCACTCGTCAATGATGACATCTTTTACCGCGTAAGCGACTGCCTGGAACACCTGGTTCGGGGTAGCCTCATCGATGGTGCGGCGGTACAGATTCTTTACATTATCGACCACGCTCTTTTTAAATGTTTCTTTGTCAAACCCTTTGTTTGCCATTACTGTCATACTGGATCTCCTCTCCTCAGTTACGATCTCCCAGAAGAGGCCCCGTATTGCGAGGCCCCGGGTGTATCTTTACACGCTTATTTCTGGCAGCTGCCGTCTGTTGCTTTCTCAACACCCAACATTCCGGTCTCACCGTTAATATTCCACTCTTTTGCGTATCCACTCATCTGTCCAAGGAAAATGTGATCGGCAAGTACTTCGCCTTTCATGGTGTCTGCGTATTTCTTTAAGATATCAGCGATCTTGTCGTTGTTATCCTGATATACATTAATATGATCGGTAACCTCAAAACCTGCTTCTTTTCGCATGGTCTGGATCTTACTTACGACCTCGCGGACGAAGCCCTCTTCCAGAAGCTCCGGAGTCAGGTGGGTATCCAGGGCTACGGTTACGTAGTTGTCACCCTCGGATACATAGCCCTCGGTCTGGGCCATCTCGATCAGCAGGTCATCTTCGGTCAGAACTACCAGCTCGCCGCCGAAGTCAAACTTCAGTGCGCCCTCTGCCTTCAAGGTATCCATAGCGGCATTGCCGTCGATCTCGGACAGAGCCTTGCGGATGTTGCCCAGCTGCTTGCCGTATTTCGGTCCGACGGTCTTAAGCTGCGGCTTGAAGCTGTAGGAGGTGAAGTTTCTGACATCGTCTACGAACTCAACGCTCTTGACATTTAACTCATCCTCGATGATCTCTACATAGAAATCGGACAGCTTGTTTTCTGCCTTGACGTACATCTTGCCGATCGGCTGACGGTTCTTGATGTTTGCGGTATTTCTTGCCGCACGGCCGAATACAACGATCTTTAAGACTTCATCCATGTCGGACTCCAGCTGCTTGTCGATGCAGTTCTCATCGACTGCCGGGAAGTCGCACAGATGGATGCTCTCCGGAGCGGTCTTGTCGATGCTTCTTACCAGGTTCTGGTAGATGTCCTCGGTCATGAACGGGATCATCGGAGCTGCTGCCTTGGATACGGTTACCAGGGCGGTGTACAGAGTCATGTAAGCGTTGATCTTATCCTGCTCCATGCCCTTTGCCCAGAAACGCTCACGGCTTCTTCTTACATACCAGTTACTCATGTCATCCACGAAATCCTGAAGGGCTCTTGCAGCCTCCGGGATGCGGTAGTTGGACAGGTTGTCATCCACATCCTTGACCATGGAGTTTAACTTGGAAAGCAGCCACTTATCCATAACCGGAAGCTTGCTGTAATCCAGGGTGTATTTGGTTGCGTCGAAGTTATCGATGTTTGCATACAGTACAAAGAAGGCGTAAGTGTTCCACAGGGTACCCATGAACTTTCTCTGCCCTTCCTGTACGGCTTTGCCGTGGAAACGGTTCGGCAGCCACGGTGCGCTGTTGATGTAGAAATACCAGCGGATCGCATCTGCGCCGTAGGTCTCCAGAGCATCGAACGGATCCACCGCGTTGCCCTTGGACTTACTCATCTTCTGGCCGTTCTCATCCTGTACATGACCCAGAACGATAACGTTCTTGTACGGAGCTTTGTTAAAGATCAGGGTGGAGATAGCCAGCAGGGAGTAAAACCAGCCACGGGTCTGATCTACCGCCTCGGAAATGAAATCTGCCGGGAACTGCTTCTCAAAGAGTTCCTTATTCTCAAACGGATAATGATGCTGTGCGAACGGCATGGAACCGGAATCGAACCAGCAGTCGATAACCTCCGGTACACGGTGCATCTGCTTGCCGCACTGCGGGCAGGTGATGGTGACATCATCGATGAACGGACGATGCAGCTCTACCTCTCCGTTGGCCTCTTTGTCCATCTCTTTTGCGTATTTCTTTACGACGTCCGCATAGTTCGGACTCATGGATTTTAACTCTGCCTGGCTTCCGATAGAATGCTGGCAGCCGCACTCACACTCCCAGATATTAAGCGGGGTGCCCCAGTAACGGTTACGGCTTACGCCCCAGTCCTGAACATTCTCCAGCCAGTCACCGAAACGGCCCTTACCGATGCTCTCCGGGATCCAGTTGATGGTGTTGTTGTTGCGGATTAAGTCATCCTTCACAGCGGTCATCTTGATGAACCAGGACTCTCTTGCGTAGTAAATTAACGGGGTGTCACATCTCCAGCAGTGCGGATAGCTGTGCTCGAAATTCGGTGCGGAGAATAACAGGCCCTTCTCATCCAGTGCCTTTAATACCAGCGGATCGGCTTTCTTTACGAATACGCCCTCCCAAGGAGTCTCCTTGGTCATCTCACCCTTGGCGTCTACTAACTGTACGAACGGCAGGTCGTATTTTCTTCCGACCTTGGAGTCGTCCTCACCGAATGCCGGAGCGATGTGTACCACGCCGGTACCATCGGTCAGGGTTACGTAGGTATCGCAGACAACGTAGAATGCTTTCTTTTTCTGCTTCTCACAGATTGCTACTGCGCAGTCAAACAGCGGCTCGTACTCTTTGTACTCCAGGTCTTTGCCCTTATAACTCTCCAGGACTGTATACTCACCTTCCAGGACCGTATCACAAAGTGCTTCTGCCAGGTAATAGGTGTAATCACCGTTCTGTACCTTAACATAGGTCTCGTTCGGGTTTACGCAGAGTGCTACGTTGGACGGCAGGGTCCAAGGGGTGGTGGTCCATGCCAGGATGTAAGCATCTTCGCCTTTTACTTTGAATCGCGCGATAGCGGAACGCTCTTTGACATCTTTATATCCCTGAGCTACCTCGTGGGAGGAAAGCGGGGTGCCGCAGCGCGGGCAGTAAGGAACGATCTTGAAGCCCTTGTACAGGAGTCCCTTCTCCCAGATCTGCTTCAATGCCCACCACTCGGACTCGATGAAGTCATTGTGATAGGTAACATACGGATTGTCCATGTCGGCCCAGAAACCAACGGTGCCGGAGAATTTCTCCCACATGCCTTTGTATTTCCAGACGCTCTCTTTACAATGCTCGATGAACGGCTCCAGACCATACTGCTCGATCTGCTCCTTGCCATCCAGGCCAAGCATCTTCTCTACCTCCAGCTCTACCGGAAGTCCGTGGGTATCCCAGCCTGCCTTACGCGGAACCATGCAGCCTTTCATGGTGCGGTAACGCGGAATCATGTCTTTGATGACACGGGTCAGTACGTGGCCGATATGAGGCTTGCCGTTTGCGGTTGGCGGGCCATCGTAGAAGGTGTAGGTCGGACCCTCTTTGCGGGAATCCATGCTCTTCTGGAAGATGTGCTCATCATCCCAGAACTTTTCAATTTTTTTCTCTCGCTCTACAAAATTCATATTTGTAGGTACTTTCTCATACATGCTTTTCTTTGCCTCCAATCTTTGACGCATGCAGCGGGACATCTTGTGTTTGGGTATCAATGAAGAATCCAGCTTGCCGGATTCTGGCGCCGCAGCAGGACTGCCGAGACGATCCATTGATATAAAAAAAGCCGCTTCCTGCAAACAGGAAACGACACTTCTTGCCACTTTTGACCACCTATTACTGCATACAAACATATGAGTTCCAACTAACGGTGGAATGCCGGCGGGGCCTACTGAAACCGTTTGTAAATTTGTTCAGCCTGCGGCTCGGGAGTGATCTTCGACTGCTGCCTTACTTGCACCGGGCTTCCACCGCCCCCGGCTCGCTCCTGCATCTCGCAAATTTTTGCGTCCTGCCTTTACGTTCTTTGCAGCGCTACTGTCTCCGTCATAGCCTTTTTGATATTACATTCTTTCTCATTATATTAATTTGACTGAGAATTGTCAAGGTTTCTATAGGTGGTCTATTTGTTAAGTTTATATCAGGTGCATTGTTTTTTGCGAAAACTGATGGTATACTACTATTGTTTTACACAATTTTAACAATAATCCCATAACCAGAAGGAGAACCGGCATGAGTGAACGTAACCTGACCCTGCTCACAGACTTTTACGAGCTGACCATGATGCAGGGCTATTTTAAAGAAAAAGATGCAAATGAAACTGTTATTTTCGACGCGTTTTACAGAAACAACCCGGTAGGCTCCGGCTATTCGATCTGCGCTGGCTTAGACCAGGTGATCGATTACGTAAAGAACCTGCATTTTGATGACGATGACGTCGACTACTTACGCACCACCGGCATGTTCGAGGAAGATTTCCTCGACTATCTCCGCCATTTCCATTTCAGCGGTGATATTTACGCCATCCCGGAAGGCAGTGTCATCTTCCCGAGAGAACCCCTTGTAAAGATCATTGCTCCGATCATGGAGGCGCAGCTTATTGAGACTGCACTTTTAAATATCATCAACCACCAGTCCCTGATTGCCACCAAGGCAGCCCGCGTGGTTTACGCAGCCCAGGGCGATGGTGTTATGGAGTTTGGCCTGCGCCGCGCCCAGGGTCCGGACGCCGGTATCTACGGTGCCCGCGCTGCCATGATTGCCGGATGTATCGGTACTTCCAACGTGCTCTGCGGCAAGATGTTTGACGTTCCGGTCAAAGGCACCCACGCCCACAGCTGGATCATGAGCTTCCCGGATGAGCTGACCGCATTCCGCACCTACGCAAAGCTGTATCCGAATGCCTGCATCCTTCTGGTTGATACTTACGATACCTTAAACTCCGGTATTCCGAACGCCATCAAGGTCTTTAAAGAAATGCGCGAAGCCGGCATTCCGCTTACCTTCTACGGAATCCGCTTAGACAGCGGCGACCTGGCTTACCTGTCCAAGAAAGCCAAGAAGATGCTGGACGCTGCCGGATTCCCGGATGCAGTCATCTCCGCTTCCAATGACCTGGATGAGACCCTGATTTCTTCCCTGAAGCTGCAGGGCGCCACCATCAACTCCTGGGGCGTTGGCACCAACCTGATTACCTCCAAGGACTGCCCGTCCTTCGGCGGCGTGTACAAGCTGGCTGCAATCCAGGATAAAGCAACCGGAAAATTCATTCCGAAGATCAAACTGTCCGAGAACGCAGAAAAGATCACCAATCCTGGCAACAAGACCATCCGCCGTATTTACGATAAGGAAAACGGCAAGATCATCGCAGACCTGATCTGCCTGGTCGATGAGGAGTACGACACCAACAAATCTCTCCTGCTCTTCGACCCGAAGGAAACCTGGAAAAAGACCCACCTCGCACCGGGAACCTACACCATGCGCGAGATGATGATCCCGGTATTCTTAAAGGGAGAATGTGTTTACGAGTCCCCGAGGGTGATGGATATCCAGAAATACTGCAAGAGCGAGCTTGCAACGCTCTGGGAAGAGTCCCTGCGACTGGAGTTCCCGCACAGAGTGCATGTGGATCTGTCCAAGCCGCTGTGGGATATGAAGAATGAACTGCTGGACAGCTATCACTATCACGAATAAAAAAATTGCAAAACCTAATAAAAGTCCGAAGTTCCGGGGCGGTCATACAAAACCGCAGACACTGAGTGGAATTTTGTACTTCGTGCGCTCCGCCGCCTAT